>NZ_BASL01000638.1:0-2830 GCF_000648255.1 Candidatus Protochlamydia sp. R18
ATACAGGCAAAGTAGAGACTCTCTACAGCAATACACGATGGTGCTCAGACAGCTTCTCTATTCAATGCTTAAATGGTGATCGTGTTCATGTCGCCTTCTCGTTGGATACGTGTGACAGAGAAGTCATGCGTTATATTGCTTCTACAATAGGTATTGATGGGCAGATGATTCGAGATTTGATGCTTGAGACTATTGAATATAGATTTGAACAGCCAAAAGCTAGAGTACCTCTTGAATGGCTCTCTGATAATGGCAGCTGTTACACGGCTAAAGAAACTGTCAATTTTGGTAGACTGCTTGGTTTAACCATTAGAACCACGCCACCTTATAGTCCAGAAAGTAATGGCATGGCGGAAGCTTTTGTCAAAACTTTTAAAAGAGATGATGTTTATTTCGGCAATCTGGCAAGTGCTGAAGCTGTTTTGCAGCAATTGCCTATTTGGATCGAAGACTATAACGTTAAAGCCCCTCACAAGGCTTTAAATATGCTCTCTCCAAGAGAGTATTTAAGGAAATTAAAAATGGCAGGCTAGCGGTCCGGTTTTATAGGGGCAACTCCAATAAGCATCCTTTTTTTTCAGTAAACACCCTAAAACTATAGACGCTTTTTAAAATTTTTTGTGCTTTTTTTAAAGTATAGCATGATTTTTTACTTTTTATTGGGCCCTTTTTCGCGGGGCAATGTCATGTTCTGATGCATTTAATACATAATTCGATATTCTTCGATGTAAATTTACAAATTTGTGTATTAGATCTTGTTAGGTTGGATGAGAATACAATTGCACAAATTTAGAATTATTAATTCGAATAACTTGATCGCTATTGTTTGCTTCGCAACCAAATAATATTATATATTGTTTTTTTGTATAATATTCAAAAAAATTGTTAAAAGTATGCTCCCATTTAAAGCGAGGACTATAATAAGGAGTAGTCCAATTGAGCCAAGCATCTCGTAGCTTACAGAGCTGTCTCGTGATTAAATTTTTGTTTTCCAACTTATTGTCATTATTTTGATAAAGTTGATTTATTTTAGCTGCTATTTTACGGCCAGCTTCACGCTCTTCCGGGCTAAATTCAAATTCTTTTTGAATTACGATTTCGATAATACAGGCAACTAAATCATGTAATGGAAAATCTTGCTTATATCTTTGAATATAGATATAACGTTTTCCCCAAAAAGAAATTTCGTCTGAAGCCTGATTTATAACTGGTTCTAATTTTACAAAAGATTGTGTGCTAGTTAATACTTGCTGGAAGTTCATTTTTACCTAAATTTTGTTAATTTTTAAAGATAGTGTAACAGAAAAGTCAATTATAACATCCAATTATCAACAACAGGTCCTTTTATAGAATCATAATAGTCGGGAGGTTGGGTGTAACTTGTTGCTTGAACTGCTAAAAATTCAAACCAACCCTTTTCAAAGTGAATGTCTATCATTTTAAATTTCTCTCTTACCCATGTAAAACAGCTTTCCCCTCCAATTTCTCCTCCTTTAATTTTAAAAAATGATAAAGGACCCAAATGGTTAAATTTAGGAATTATATTATTATCTTTTTCATATTGAATTACTTTGAGCATTTCTTTAACTTTTGCACTTGATCGCATCCAAACTTTTGATCTTGTTTGATATTCAAGTTGTTTATTTATAGGGAAAGGGGCCGTTTTTATACTATTTCCTGTAAACTCAACGAAATGTAGGAAATATTCATTTTCTTTTGTTTTTCTATGGTATCCATCGCTTATTCCTTCCACAACAAATTCAGCATGATTTCCACTAATGCCATTAAAAGTAATAAGCGTTACAGCCCACATAAACTTACTTATTCGTACGCTTTTGTCAATTTTGCTCCAAACATAGTTGGGTTCTATTTCTAATAAATAGTAATCTTTCCGATGTTGAAACATTGCTAATTCTTCTTGTGCTAGAGTAGTGATTCTTCTAATATCCTTTTCACGGCAATAGTCAGAAGGTTTTCTACAACAAAGACTTGGATAGTAAGAAAGAAACAGCGACTGATAGCGCATGTCACTAACTTCATCTACTGACAAAACTCGTTTGATATAGAAATCATTGAGATAAGAAATACAATTTTTAGTAGATTCTCCTACTGTCTTAATTTTTTGGATTACCTCTACGGCTGCAGGACTACAATCATAAGAGGGAATTAGAATATTTCGAGAGGATATCCATGAGGTAGTATTTCTGATTTTATCATCTATCTTCCATAATAAACCATCGCCTTCAAGAAGAGTAACATTGTAATGCTTTCCACCAATTAATTTTATTTGAGGATGAGAAATATCATTATAGCCAATTTCAAAAATATTACCACATGCATCATAAGTATAGTTCTCATATTTATAAGCTCTAATTGGCCTTGAAAAACAAGGTACATTATTTGAGCTAAGAAAGACTTCACATTGAGATAAATAATTAACCATATCTTCTATAGGTATTTCGGGAGGAATGTAAAGCTCATTCCGTTTGATGGTACCTGTTGCGTAATCAATAAAGTCACATTCAATCATAGTTGTTCTTTTAATAATGCGAACTTCTTTGAGAGATCCTTTCCAATTATGAATAGAGACATGATGATTTTCATCAATATACCTTATTGCATCTTCAAAAAGAGGCCTAAGCTGATTTAGAGAAGTGGCTTTTAAAAGCTCACTTTTGTCAACAGGTTCTTCATTTCTTAAAAAATTTGTTTCTACAGTATTAAAAATCCAATTAGGATTACAAATTTCAGAAAAATTCATTGTGATTAGACTCATTATATTTAATGTGAAATTTAGCCCACCATATATATATATATATATATATATATA
>NZ_BASL01000637.1:0-164 GCF_000648255.1 Candidatus Protochlamydia sp. R18
GGTAATCAGAGCATGAGTCGTACAAAAGGGGGCTCAATACAAAATTGCATCTTGCCGTGGGTGCGCATGGTCTGCCGATCAGGGTTATTATTACAGAAGGCACAGCAGCAGATTGTACTCAAGCAAGCAATTTGATCGCTGGTCTTACAGCTGAGCGGTTACTG
>NZ_BASL01000636.1:0-2791 GCF_000648255.1 Candidatus Protochlamydia sp. R18
AGGATGTTGCAGGGTTTCTTGAAATTGCCCCGACCACAGATTGTTAAAGTAGTGTGATTTTTCCCTTAACAAAGCTAGCTGAGAGTGAGAAATGGTCAGAGAAGTTCCCTCTTGAAAGCTTAGTTGAATTTCTTCAGATGAAGGTGAAAGAGCGGGAACTGGAATCGTTGACGCACTAGTTTCTTCTAGATTAGGCAAAGAATTATCTAAGGCATTATTCTCATTCTCAAGGTGATCGTTAATATCTTGAGGGGGATAGTAAGATGGAGCCGTTGTATTGGAAAGATAGCTAGTATTTAACCATGTATTAGGAATCAAAATGACCGTCCAAATGAGAAAAATAAATTTTTATTTATAGCTATTTTAATAATATGATGGATAGATAAAAATTATGCAATATTAATAAGTTAAAATAGGCAGCCACATTTGAAGAGAAAGTTTCATTTTATTAATGGGGAGCGATTAAAAATTAAGTAAGAGTCAATTGAGCTTAGATATAAAATTTTTAGTTTTTAATCTAAAGATGCCTTAATTCTACGAGGCTATATGATAACTAAATAAACGGGCTACAAGAGATCTAAAGTTTTAAAACGTATTAATCTAGAATTATTGACTTTTAGAAACCTATGCAAATGTAAATATATTGCAAAGTCCTGGGGATGTCAAAAGGGTTAGCCCAACATCAGTAAAATCGTAGCAATAGCTCAGAACTAAATACTATAAAGTTATCGAAGCTATCAAGTACACTAGTCCTTGGTTAATGAGCTTAACGCAAAGATTTCAAATCGAAATGCTGCAAAGCTACTAAAGCCTCAAGTGCGCTAATCCTGCAAATTAACTTTAATTTTCGCTTGTGCAGCCAACGTCTATATTCACGTCTATTGATAGCAAAAAAGCGGCCAAAATAAGGTTTAGTAATGTGTCGAGAATGAGAAATTAAATTCGAAGTGAGCGGAATGAGTAGATAAAGAAATGTATTTAACAGTTGATATTATCAGACTTTTTAAGTTATTAAGGCTATTAAAAGAATGAGTTTTTATCAAACAAAATATATTCATCGTTTTGAAATTGATGGGATCAATCTAAAACAAACTTCTGGTTCATTAGATAGATTCTGGAATTTCCCATCCGTGTAAACGCCTTCTTAGTCGTTCTTTTTCAAAGCAGGCCATTTAGAAAGGGCTATAAAATACAATAATATAAAATTCAGACCAGGAACAATCATTAGAAGGCTCAACCATTTAGAAAAACCAGCTTTGGAAAAAATAAACCAATAGGGAAAAATGATCAGTAAAATGCCTACCGCTATTAAAATTAAGGGTAGCAATGGGCCATTTTCCGTTAGAAATAATGTCTCGCTTCCTTGGCTTCCTTGTATATCCATTTATTTGCCTCATCGCTCATGAGTTTTTGAAGATCTCTTATCACATTTGCTCTGATTCTTGATTTTTTCTTGCAAAGAATAAGAGGAATATTTGAGTTATCTCTAATTGTTATTTCTTAGCAACCTATATTCCAGTAAGCTGATCCCTATAAAAAATCGTCTATAATCACTGTTGAGCACATCAGCTAAATTTTTTAGCCATAGCTTTCCCTTCAATAATTAAGTTAATCTTAAATTTAATCCCATAGCCATACACAAAGAAACCAAGGTATGCCATTTAGGGTTTCCAACGTCTGAAAGTGTTTTGTAAAGGCTTTCACGGCCAATATGCGCTTTTTTGGCTAAAGCTCCAATCCCACCTTGTGCTTCCGCTACATTGCGAAGAGCGATCAAAAAAACTTGTTGCGACTCTTCGTCGCCCTTCAGGCTTTCTTCTAAAGCAGCATTTAGATAGGCAACAGCCTCGTCATGATCCTTTAACTGTTCTAAGAGAAAATCTTGATACTTCTTATTTCTTGCCATAACCTAACTCCCTAGATTGATAATCCTTCAAATACTCCATTGCTTTTGCAATGTCCTTGTCCTGAGATCCTTTATCACCACCGCAAAGAAGCAAGATGACTTTGTTTCCAATCTTTCCATAATAAATCCTAATGCCCGGGCCGTAATGAATCCGAAGCTCATGTACTCCCTTTTGCAAGGTTTTACAATCTCCAAAATTCCCAAGCTTCAATCGGTCTAACCGGGTTAAAATTTTAGCCCGTGTATGGATTTCTTTGATTTCCTTGATCCAAATCTCAAAGGGTCGTTTACCATTAGCCGTTTCGTAGATTTCAATATCGATCTCTTCCATATAGCTTATTGTATCTTTTAGGATACAATAATTCAAGTAAATTTTAACCTATAAATTTTGAGAATTTCGCCAATATCTCGAGAAACAACCTTTGAAAAAGAAAGAACAAAGGCAGGCCTAGCTTCTGCTAGCGCTCGTGGACGAAAAGATGAAGCTCCTTTTAAAATGACTAATGCAAAGCTTAGACTAGCAATGGCAGTTATGAGGGAGTAGGTTTTCCCTTCTTTAAGTGGCAATGACAAGCTTCAGAAGGTATCATTTTTCGATGCTTAGCTAATGGGACAGTGAGGTTATTTTGGTTTAAGTCTTTCCAAATCAGAACAAAGTTTATAAAGTACAGCTTGGGTTGATTTTGGAAGAGCTTTAATTTGTTTTTCCAGTCGTTTCGACCGCTTAATCTTCTAATTGCACATAAAATTAATCGAAATTGATTTAAAAATCGATAATGCTGCTAGCTGTTTGAAAATTTTTATAGTAGTAGAAGTTGGTAATATTAGGACTTTTATCAATGCAGTATTTTGGATATTAAGAACGGGAGCTCCATGGAGGGATTT
>NZ_BASL01000635.1:0-921 GCF_000648255.1 Candidatus Protochlamydia sp. R18
TCCTTTTGTGTCAAAGCGAGAGGATGTTGCAGAGTTTCTTGAAATTGCCCCGACCACAGCTTCTTAAAATAGGGCGATTTTTCCCTTAACAAAGTTAGCTGAGAATGAGAAATGTTCAGAGAAATTCCCTCTTGAAAGCTCAGTTGAACTTCTTCAGATGAAGGTGAAAGAACGGAAGGTTGAATCGTTGGTGCACTAGTTTCTTCTGTATTGGCCAAGGGATTGACTAAGGGATTATTCTCATCCACAAGAGGGTCATTAATATCTTGAAGAGGATAGTAAGATGGAGTCGTTGTATGGACAAGATGACTAGGAATAAACCCTAAATTAGAAATATTCAAAATGACCGTCCCAATGAGTAAAATAAATTTTCATTTATAGATATTTTAAAAGTATGATGTATAGATAAAAATTATTGCAATATTAATAAATTAAAATAGGAAGTCAAATTTTAAAAGAAAGTTTCAGTTTATCAATAAAAGGCTGTTAAAGAATTAAGTAAGAATCAATCAGGCTTAAATATAAAATCTTTAGTTTTTAATCTAAAATACTTTAAGTCCACGAGATGATAGTATCATGAAACAAACGGGTCATAAATTATTATAGGTTAGATTGGATTGTTTATAATTTATAAATCTGAATTTTGAATTTATCCCTTTGATAATGAATAAGAAGAATAAAATTTAAATGACAAAAGACCTCTGCATGATTTAAAACATTTGTTTTACTAAACTAATGTTCAATACGAGATGAGAGGTCAAAATAGATTTAATCAAATGATATTGTCGTCTAGATAATTTTTGAAAGTCTTTTGAGCAGAAATGGAATGAACGTTAATTTTTCATGGCAAAACAAAGCAAGGACCTCAACCTGAATGATCGATACCAGAGAGGATGACAATTGTCATTTTATTTCATCAAT
>NZ_BASL01000634.1:0-29488 GCF_000648255.1 Candidatus Protochlamydia sp. R18
GAAAAGGTAAAGTGACGGGAATAGCTTTTATTGATTCTACATCAATAGCAGTATGTCATCATAAAAGAATTTCGCGAAATAAGGTATTTGCGGGGTTAGCAAAAAACTATATTCAAAATCCTGAGGATTTTAGAAATTTGATAACATTTTTTTCATGAACTAGCTGGTCAGCAGTGACTAATCGTCCAAATGAAAATTGTACATACACAAATAATTTCCCTTACGATCCCATGATAGGCAATTACCCTTGTGCCGATGCTTATTTTTGGAGCGCTATGAGCTTGATATTTTTGTTAGGAGCCATAGGATTAATGCTGTTCCTTTTTGGAACATTCGATTTCCTTGGATGGGGTTCTAAGCAAAAGTTTCAACACGTTCATGAGACACATCTTAAAACATCTTCTTTAAGTGATGGACACGAGCCTTAATGCCCTATTTCGTTATCGTCGCAATATTATTTTTACTTCAAACTTTATTTGAAGGTTTAGTTGCTCACTATCGTGTAGAGTCAAGTTTTTATGGTCTGACGATTATCGATTGGATAGCTTATAGCCTAGGAAGAACATGGCATTTACAGCTTGCAATATTTTGGATTGCAACAGCTTGGCTAGCTGGAGGACTCTTTATTGCTCCAATGTTGGGCGGTGTAGAACCGCGAAATCAAAAACTTGGGATTCAAATATTGTTTTGGGGGCTTTTGATAATGGTTCTAGTTAGCATGACAGGTGAATTTTTGAGTACTCAAAATTTATTAGCATCTGATATGTGGTTCTGGATAAGCAATCAGGGATCGAAATATCTAGATTTAGGACGCATTTGGCAATATCTTTTAATCTCTGGTTTCTTTTTTAGTTATGGCTTCTTTTTAGAGTTCTACGTCCAGCTTTTTCTAACTCAAAGCTTAAAGAATTCAGCATCCTTTTCTTTTTAACCGCGGCAGCGATCCCTATCTTTTATATTCCTGCTATATTTTATCACCATCACACGCACTTTACAGTTATAGAAATATGGCGTTTCTGGATCATTCATTTGTGGGTAGAAGGATTCTTTGAAGTATTTGCCACGGTATTGACAGCTGCTATGTTCGTACAAATGGGTGTGACGAAATTGATCACTGCAAAAAGACTGATTTATTTAAACATCATTTTTATTTGGGATCTGGAGTGATCGGAACAGGCCATCATTGGTACTTCACTGGAAAAACCAATGTAAAAATGACCTTGTCAGCATGTTTTTCTGCGATGGAAGTTGTTCCATTGACTTTGTTGACCGTTGACGCATGGGATTTTATTCGTGTTTCTGGGGTGCGTTGTGATGAATGTGGAAATGTATTAGCAGATAAACAAAAATGGACTATTTATTATTTGATTGCCATGGGAATATGGAAATTTATTGGTGCAGGAGTTTTTGGCTTTTTAATCAACTTACCGATTATCTCATATTTTGAGATTGGGACCAACTTAACTCCAAATCATGGCCATGCTGCTATGTTCGGAGTGTTTGGCATGCTTGCAATAGCAGTTTCTTTGTTCTGCATGCGTTACATTCAAACAGAACAGATTTGGGAAAAGATCCAAAACCTTATCAAAGTTGGTTTTTGGGACCTTAACATTGAATTGGCATTAATGGTTATAGTCGATCTTTTTCCTTCAGGTCTTCTCCAGTTATATGACTCAATGGTGAACGGTTACTGGCATGCTCGGCGCTTAAATTTTATTATAAGTGGACTTTTCCATACTTTGGAATGGATCCGATTAAGAGCAGATGCGCTATTTATTGTAGTAGGTGTAATTCCTACTGTTAGCGCGATTTTTATTACCTATATGTATGGACGCAAAAGTGACGCAACAAAATTAAGTCAGACCTGAAGGATTATTTCCCGGCGTCGGGTAAGCTAAGAAAATCTTTGATCGCTTGCTTAGAAGCTTATCGACCTATGATGGAAAGCGATTCTGTTAGGGAAATCTTTTTAGGGCAAACACGAACACAATTTTGAGCATTGCCATAACCAGCTATTCCCCCTTCACCAAGCACCATTCGCATTCGTTCAGTTTTTTCCATCTTGCCTGTAGGGTTGTCATTGAAAAAACGAATCTGCGACATGACAGCACGTCCCATGAAGGCTGATTTGACATTCACTTGTGGACAGCCTTCCACACAACATCCGCATGTCATACAAGTCGAAAGAACATACATCGCTTCTTGGAGTTCAGGACTAATGAGTGGTCCAAATTGCCCGGTAACTTGAGTGCCATCAACAGAAATCCATCCTCAAATTGTTTTTAGGTCTTCAAACATCGAGGTTTTGTCTACGCAAAGATCGCGAATGAGAAGAAATTTCGTGAAAGGGGCAAGAATAATAGTCGTTGAACCGGTTTCTCTAATATAGCGTTCGATAAATAAAGTATAGTACACTAGCACAAATGGCAAAAAACCAGAACATCGGACCTGCATTCCGCCGAATATCAATCAAAATATCAGCCTGTAAGTATGTTTGAGCTATAAGATATGCAGTTTTTTACGCACTTATTACGCAGTTCAAGAAAGATTTGACTGTTTTTTGCATGATTTGGTCGGCTTTTGCCGACAAAGAGAATTTTTCGACGTTCCCATCGATCTCATGACGTTTTTAGTGGTATGGGAACGGTTAAATGAATTGTAATTTGCTGAAAATGAAATGGAAAGGAATCGCGTTCCCAGAATTCCCATTGTTCCCACGAAAAATGGAGAAGTAGGAAAAGATTTCAGAAAAATCGGTCGATAAAAGGAAGTATTGCTTTGAATTGCGCTGGTTTGTTGTGGTCGATTGCGTAAAATGAGGTTTTCGCAACATTTGCGTAAAGCTCGAAAACCTGCTTAGAAGTATAGGTAGAAAAAGTGGGGCAAGTAGGATTTGAACCTACGACCAGCGGGTTATGAGTCCGCTGCTCTAACCACTGAGCTATTGCCCCAAGTAAAGAGTAAGACAATAAAAAATAACATTCTTCGAAACAAAAATCAAGTTTTTCTAATGACTAATTGAATCATTCGTATGGAGTTCCTTTTCTTGGGCTTCTAAGGTTATTCGAAAAAATTTCGCCAAGTCTTCTTTTAATTTGATAAGAGCAGGGCGATAAATATACATCATATGACCAGCGTCATAATAAGTCATCATTACGCGATTTGGAAAAGAGGGGTCTAATCCTAAATGATTAAATGTATATTCGGTCGCAAAAAATGGAGTTGCTAAATCATAACATCCATTTGCGACAAAAATACGAAGATAGGGGTTTCTAGTCATGATACTTCGAAGAGTTTCTGCCACATTTAAATACTGATTTCCATTCCCATATTTCCAAGGTTGAACATCCGTTAAAATTTTATAATGACTCTCCCCTTTCCATTTCAAATCATTATAAATATAATGATTGAGCGTTGCTGTGAAAGCTCCAAAAATAGCATCCATACTCGGATCGTATTCGAAGTATTCCCCTACGGCATCAATATCAATTCCTAAAAATCGGCTATCAAATCTTCCAATTGTACGTCTATTGTTTCTTAACAACTCTTTAACATAACGCATCATGTCGATACGGAGCTGGCTTTTTTCTACGTAATCGACCGAAAGACCTGTCAAATGAGCAATTTCACGAGCTACTTTTTGGTATTGATCTTTAGAAAGTAAATCCCCTTTAAATAAAGCATTTGCATAAACATTATCGACGAATTCACGAGCTATTTTAAGAACTTTTTCCAAAGGTAGCTGCTGCAAGTCAGGAGGAAGTTTTTTGTGATACCAAGCTGTTGCAGTATAGCTTGGTAAAAACAATAAGTAAGGCAGATCATTTCCAGCATTAAAATCAATCGATTGGAAATTAAGTACAGAGGAAACCAAAATCAGACCGTTAATATTAAGATAATAATTCTTATGTAAATATCCAGCCAATCCGACAGCTCTTGTCGTCCCATAGCTTTCTCCCGCAATAAACTTGGGAGATTCCCATCGATGATATTGAGTAATATAAATTCGAATAAATTCAGCCATTGATTTGATATCCTCTTCCACACCATGGTAGTCTTTAGCACTTTCTGGAGGAATAGCGCGGCTAAATCCTGTAGAAACAGGATCAATAAACACCAAATCGGTGTCATCTAAAATAGAAAATTCATTGTCAATGAGATGATAAGGAGGTAGGGCATCGCCGTTATCTGTCAAAGCAACCCTTTTAGGGCCAAAAGTTCCTAAATGCAACCATACTGAAGAAGAGCCTGGTCCTCCATTAAAACAAAACGTAATAGGTCTTTGACTCAAATCAGTAACTTTTTCTTTCATATAACTGATAAAAAAAATACTCGCTTTGGGGTCACATTTTTCATTTTTAAGAAGAAGGGTTCCTGCAACAGCTTTATACGCAATAGATTTGCCATTAATAACTAACTCATGCGTTGTTTCGGTAAATCCTTCTGTTGTTAAACATTTAGAAGCTTCCGGTTGAGCTTTAACCTTCTTAGCTTCTGCACTTGATAAGTGGAATTGAAAGATTAATAGATTCAGGCAAATCAATAAACAATGAATAGCTTTTCTCACTATGGGCTCCTAGTTAGAAATTGGTAGCAATCAGTCTATTAAAAATGGGAGTTTTAGATAAGAAAAAGTTGTCCTTCATTTCCTTTCAAGCTAGCAACACTTGAAGCCTTTCCAATGAAATATCTTGAATGCAAATTTTTTTGTGTCGACTCGTTTGTCCTTGAATAAGCTGAATAGAACTTTTTCGAATCTTAAATAAGGAAGAGAGAAAACGAATGAGTTCTGTATTTGCTTGGCCTTTATCGGGAATGGCTGCCAGTCGTATTTTTAATTCATCCCCTTCCCATCCGACTTTTTCTGAAAAAGAAGCAAGAGGAATGACTTTGATTTTAATAATGATTCCTCGATTTGTTTGTTGAAACATTTATAACCATTATTATAATAAGTTAAGTTTCCGATGCTTTATTTAAGGAATGAAACATGAAAAATAAAAATGCTCTTTTAGTAAGCTGTACATTTATTACTTTTGTTGCTGTTGGCAATTTGATCCGTTTGTTTTGGGATATCTCTCTTTCCATTGGTCCATTAGAGCTTCCTGGATGGACTGGTGCTATTGGATTTCTTTTATTCGGAATTTTAGCTGCTTGGTCTTTCCAAGAGCTTTACGCTCTTAAACATTTAATAAAGTTTTTAAATCAGCAAAGGAAACAAGAATTGCTTCAGCTTCCTGAGTTACCTATAGAACATATTCAAAATTCTATAATTGAAGATTTACCTCACGACATACAACAAGAATCAAACAAAATTTAAATTTACTTTTACTATGTTGGCATAAACTTCCTTTTGCTTTAAAACATCAGATAAAGTTCTCTAAAAGAGTTTATTATCTTTTTATTGATTGCTTTTAGGCTGCTTTAGCAATTCTCGCTTTCTTTTTTCCAGCTGTTCAATTTTATCTTGAAGGTCACGCTCGAGCTCTTTTATTTGTTTAAATTTTTGAATTTCTCTTTCGTAAGCTGACCAATCTGCAATCATATATTCTTGCCCTGTCACTACTTCATTAAATTCAGACGATTGTAACTCTTTTAAGTGCTGTTTGAGTTCAATAAGTCGCTTATCAATATAAGGAATTTCTGAAGAATTTTCAGGATTGATTGCATGTGTACAGCCAAAAACTATTAAAAAAAAGAGTAAAAATTTTGTTGATTGCTTGAACATAAAAATTCTCCTTGAGAAATATTGAAAGCCATCTTACTTATACCATTTTTAGAAAATATTGATTCATAAAAACTAAGCCTTAAAATTATTTTATGTCTCGTACTTATATGCAGGTTAAGATTTTTTAATTCAGGGGTTGAATTTTTTATCTTAAGCACTATGTGAATATTTTACGGTTTTTAAACAATGGGTTAAATTTAAAAATAAAATCAACTGCTAAAGCAATTTTTTGTTTTCCTTACTTTTTACCATTTTCCATTCCTAAAATTTTTATCCTTAAAGCTAAATAAATTAAAATGTTAGATAGGATTCAAATAAATAGCCCTCGCAAAAAACTTGTAGAGAATTTTTTAATATATTTTCAATTCAGGTACGTTCTTAGATGAATATTAGGGGGCACTCTCACAAACTTTTTGAATTTTTTATTAATCCTATACTAAAAATACTAGTATACTATATTGCTTTATTGTTTTATTGCTGGTAATTTATCATAAATCAAATCTTTTATTAAAATAAAAGCTTTCAGGCATAGATGGAGAATAAAAATGCTTCACAAAATCTTTTTAACGCTAATCTGCTTATTGATAAGCTGGAAGCCGATTTTAGCTAGTGAAATTTTACAGTTACGCAAAAATTTACAAAGAGCGGTGCCTGGAGACTATCTTGTTATTTCTTCAAATAAAACTGATACACTCATGCATATCTACGATAAACAAGATGATATTCTTACCATCGAAGAGATTGCGATTCCCGATTGTCGTAAACCTAAGCAATTAAGCTGGAAAAAATGGGTAGAACAATATGCTCCAGGAAATACTTCTTGGGTGATGTATGAAATTAATTTGCAAACTGGACGTATGATTCGTTACTACTCTTTTTCTAAAAATGATTGGTACGCGATTTCTGATGCTGATAATTTTTTATCGACTCTTCTCAATTTGAAATTATCTCCTATTCCTCAAGAAGCTCGTAAAAAAATCGGACCCAAGCCTAATTCTGGGCCGGATTGGAGACCTGTATGGCAACCTCGTATGATTGTCAATGGTTCGATCATTAAAGATGTTCGCTTTAATGCTTGGCGTACCAGATGGCCTAAAGATGGAAGTGAGCTATCAGGCAAAATGATCGAAATTTATTTACCTGTAGATAATCAGCAGTATCCTTCTTATTTCCCTTACTGGCTTCAAGTCAATGGAGTGATTGGTAAAGCTAAAATTAGAATAATTGATTCTGGTACGCAGCTCATATCTCCAAAATCACCTCTTCCTGCTTTAAATCCTTGACCAGGGCGGTTAATTTGGCGTATACTTATCAACAATTTTTTCATCGAAAAAAATATTTCTCAGCTTTTGGAATCTGATCACTAACAAACTTTCGTTTGATTTACATAATCCTTTAAATATTAATTGATTAATTCAATTATCGCATATATTTTTTTTGAAAAGAAAATTTTTTGAAAAAAAATTTCACTCATTAAACAAATTTTTTATCGACAGTTTTAAACACTTTTTCCACAAAAAAACACTCTTAATTTCAATCTTTTATTAAAAAAGGGTAAACAAAACACATACAAGTATTTACCAAACCTTTTTAAACTCTAAGTTATTGATAACCAAAAAATTAAAAACATAAAAAAGAGGCCAAATTAAACTTTGCGAAACGCAAACATATTTTTTAAACTTCAATTTATAACATTGTCATTTGTTGGCGAATCGGTTATCATCTTTGGATTTTAAACTTCACAAATCGAATAATATGTTTAGTAAACCTCGCCCTTATTCCTTAGCGAAATCTCACCAAATATTAAAAACTTCCTATAATTTTTATCAGAAAAAACGAAAGCAACTCTCTGCAGATCATTTAATTCATTTTGAAACTCTCTTAGAATCTCTTGACAAAGCCATTCAAAAAGAAGATCGATTAAAAGCAGATGCTTTCGCGAAAGAAACTGAAAAATTTACTCAAATACATTTTAAAAAGAGCGTTCTAGATTATACTTGGGAAATTGGTTTAGCCATTTTTATTGCATTATTAATTGCTGTTGTAGTTCGTCAAATGTGGTTCGAGCTTTATGAAATCCCCACCGGCTCTATGCGCCCAACTTTTAAAGAACAAGATCATCTCTCTGTCACAAAAACAGCCTTCGGTTTAAATATACCATTGGAGACTAATCATTTTTATTTTGATCCAAACCTTGTCCAAAGAACAAGTGTGGTAATTTGGTCTGGTGATGGAATTTCTCATCTCGATTCTGACTCTACCTTCATGACTATTTTTCCTTATACCAAACGTTATATCAAAAGGTGCATGGGTAAACCTGGAGATATTTTGTATTTTTACGGAGGTAAAATTTATGGGATAGATCAAGATGGCAATGATTTGAAAGAATTACGAGATAGTCCCTATCTCTCAAAACTAGATCATATTCCTTTTACAAACTTTGAAGGCAAGCGAGCTTATACTCAAGATTCTCAACTGAAAATGATTAATCAAGTCGCATTCGGCCATTTCTCTCTAAATGTTGGACGTTATCGATTTATGCGTCAATCTATTGCAGGAGAGGTATTCAATGGTAGAGAATGGATTAAAGACAACCCTCTTGCTCAGAAAAAAGCACACCGTTCTATTGAAACTTATAGTGATTTATGGGGAATTCGCAACATCGCCATCGCAAGATTATTGACAAAAGATCAGATAGAAAAGTTTACAACATTTTCTTTAAAAGATTTTGGAGAAGGAATTCTTTACTTAGAGTTAAGACATACTCCTAGCCTTAGTTATCCTTTACCCATTCTTTCAGATTTTTATGGACCATCAATTGAAGGTTTTACCACATTAATTCCTCTTGAAGAAAAACATTTGAAAGCTCTTATGGATAATATGTACACCTGCCGTTTTCATGTTCAAAATGAAAAAGGAGTACCTTATCGAGTTGAAAATCAGAAATCTCCTTCTCAACACAGTCCTTCGTTTCCCAATGTTCCTAACGGAACATATGAATTTTATTATGGAAAAGCTCAGCAGATTCATTGGGGTGGTATTTCCACAACACTGCCCTCTAATCATCCTCTTTATGATTTCACACCCAATAACGTCCAAAAGCTATTTAATATCGGCATTGAGATGAATAATCAAGTAGAGCCTAATCAAGCTAAACAAGCTTTTTTTCCTAATAGATATGTGTATTTTCGAGAAGGCGATTTATATGCTATGGGTGGAAAAATTTTGGATAAAGAAGATTCAGTTTTACAAAATTTTCATCAAACAGAAAAAAATCGTGAGGAAAAATCTACTGAAGCAAACCCTTATATTGCTTTTAAAGACTATGGACCTCCTTTAACCTCTTCTGGTGAATTGGATAAGGAGTTTATTCGTACATTTGGATTAAAAATCCCTCAAAATCATTATCTCGTTTTAGGTGATAACCACGCCATGAGTCAAGATAGCCGTTTTTTTGGCCCGATTCCGCAAGCAAATTTACAAGGTGCTCCCTCTCTTATTCTTTGGCCTCCAGGCGATCGTTGGGGTTTCCCAAATCAAAAACCTTACCCTCTTTTTACATTTCCAAGACTAATTGTTTGGGGTTTAGCAAGCTTGATCGGATTAGTCTGGTGGTTATTTCGTCATCATAGCCGAACAAAACCTGTGTTCAAAAAATTAGGATGAAATTGACAAAATATGGATTTTTTTTAAAAAATTTCACCGATTTACTCTATCTTTCTTGAGCAAATAAATTTAAAGATAATGGTGAAGGCCATTAAAATTTACATTTTCAGCAAAAGTTTCGGAATTCAAGTATGGATGCTGAATGACCATTTGTCATTCAGCATAAATTTAAGAAGCAACTTCAGAAGGTTGCTGATAGCATTTAAAGCTATTCATAAGACCAGGAGTTGACAAAAGCTCTAAAGTAACAAGTAGGTTCTGATAGGTTTCCTCCGATAAAATAATGACCGTCCCTTCTTCAGATGTAATTTTAAATTGAATATTATCTTGCTGAGCGATTGCAATAAGTCCAGACAAGTTTTGTCTTGCCTCTTCAGCTGTTAATGTATTCATAATTCCCCTTTTTACAAATACTGAATTTAGTCATCACTTATCATTCAGTTTTTTTATTAACACACTAAAATGTTATTAGTATTAACGCAGAAAATTTCGGCGTTTTAAGGCAACCAATTTGTTAAATTAATATTCAGATTTTTTAATTATTATTTTTGTAGGTTCTCCATTAAGATCCCAATCAGTCCCTTCATAGGGGCCAAATTGAACATCAGTCGCTAACACTTCTTGACAGATATAATTTTTATACTGATCAAAGCATTCTATTACTCGTGTGGTTGTTTGCATATAAAGTTGAATGCGATCCGTGACAGCAAAATTAGCTTCTCGACGCATCGTATTGACCTTATTCACAATTTCTCGCGCTAATCCTTCTAAAAGAAGCTCTTTATTCAAATTTGTATTCAACGCTATCGTAATAGTCCCTTGATTTGCCGCAATAATTCCTTCTCGCACAATTCTTTCCACTTGAACATCTTCTGATGTCAATAAGACTGGGTGCCCTTCAAGGATAATTTCAACAGATCGATGATTAAGAAGTTCGGTGAGCTCTTTTTGCCCAAATTGTTCAATCGTTAATTGTGCAAGTTTCATTAATTTTCCAACTTTTTTGCCAAGTACTCGAAAGTTTGGTTTAGCTTTCAAACTGACAAAATCTTTTTCATTGGAACTGAAAGTAATCTCTTTTACATTGAGTTCTTCGCTGATAAGATGTTGTTGCTCTTTTAAAAAGTCTAAAACTTTCGGATCAGCAGATGCTAATTGTGCTGTCGCTAACGGCTGACGAACTTTTAATTTATGCTCTTTACGAAGCGCATGACCTAAGCTAACTGTGACTTGAACAGCCTCCATTTCAGCTTCCAATTTTTCATGTCGACTCAATTGCTGATAATGGGGAAAATCACATAAATGAACAGATTCTGGCATGTCACGAGAACGTAAATTTTGATAAATAGCTTCACTGATAAATGGAACGTAAGGAGCTGAAATTTTGGTCAACTCAATCAAAACATAGTATAACGTTTCAAAAGCTTGAGTACGGTTCGGACTTTCTTTATCGTCCCAAAAACGGCGGCGAGAGCGTCGGATATACCAATTTGTTAACTGATCGACAAAATTCACAAAGGGTTCAACCGAGCGAGATAAATCATAATCATCCATCCCCTGTTCAACTTCATGCACAAGTTTGTTAAGGAGCGAAATAATCCATTGATCAATTGCCAGTTCAGGCTTTTGAACTAACTTACCTGGCTTCCAATTGTAAATTCTTGCATAAGTTAGAAAGAATGTATAAGCATTCCAAAGTGGTAAGAGAATTTGGCGAAGTACTAATTCAACCCCGTTTTTTGAAAATGAAAGATCATCCGCTTTAACAGCAGGGCTATGTAACATGTAAAGTCGAATAGCATCAGCTCCATATTGCTGAATTACTTCTGCCGGATCCGGATAATTTTTTAACCGCTTAGACATCTTAGCCCCATTTTCTGCTAAAATTAGTCCATTTACAATGACATTTTTCATTGCAGGTTGATCAAATAATGCGGCTGACAAAACAGTTAAAGTATAAAACCATCCACGCGTTTGATCTAAACCTTCCGCAATAAAATCGGCAGGAAAATTTTGCTCAAATAACTCTCGATTTTCAAAAGGATAGTGATTCTGAGCATAAGGCATGGAACCTGATTCAAACCAACAATCAAAAACTTCTGGGATCCGCTTAAAAGTCTTTCCATTTTTTTCAAAAGACATCTCATCGATAAAATGGCGATGTAAATCGGTCAATGGGTTTCCTGTCAATTGTTTGAGTTCTTCAATGCTTCCCACAACATGGATTTCACCATCTTGAGCACGCCAAAGAGGGATAGGTGTTCCCCAATAACGATTGCGGCTAATTGCCCAATCACGTGCTCCTTCTAACCATTTACCAAAACGGCCATACTGAATATGTTCTGGTGTCCAATGAATTTGGCTATTAGCTGCAAGCAAACGATCCTTAATTTTTTCAACGGCCACAAACCAAGTTCGAACAGTTTTATAAATTAATGGTGTATCTGAACGAGGACAAAAAGGATAGCGGTGATGGCAAGTTCCTTGATGAATCACTTTTGCTTGTTGCTTTAAACGCTTGATAATGTCTTTATCTGCCTCTTTAACAAATATTCCCTTATATTCTGGTATTTCATCTGTAAACTGTCCGTTGTTATCGACAGGGCAAACAGGTTCAATTCCGGCTTTTTGACAAGCATAAAAGTCTATTTCTCCAAAGGCTGGAGCGGTTTGAACAATTCCTGTACCTTCTTCAACAGAAATAGAATCTTCCAAAATAATCTTAAAAGCTCCCGAATGAGCCCTATCATTAAAATAGTCAAATAAAGGTATATAGTGTTGTCCTTCAAGTTCACTGCCAGGAAATTTACGAACGATTGTGTATTCTCCAGAATCTTTATAATATCCCTTGAGTCGCTCTGTTGCTAAAATGTAGTTTCGCTTTGAAACATGATCTTGCACTTCTGCGTATTCGATCATGGGGCTCACCATTAGAGCTAAATTAGAAACTAATGTCCAAGGAGTCGTTGTCCAAGCAAGAAAATAGGTATTAGAATTATCTCTTGATTGAAATGCCACAGTTAAAGAAGGATCATCAACCTCCTTATAGTTTTCCGAAGCTTCAAAATTGGACAGAGGTGTGCCCAGCTTTGCTGAGAAAGGCATCACTTTTAACCCTTCGTAAACAAGGCCTTTATCGTATAGTTGTTTAAATACCCACCATACAGATTCCATGAAAGGAAGATCCATTGTTCGATAAGTTTGATTAAAATCAACCCAACGTCCCATGCGATTAACAGTGAATTTCCACTCCTCTGTATAACGTAAAACGATGTTTCGACATTCTTCATTGAATTTAGCAATCCCAAATTCTTCAATCGACTTGGCTCCTGAAAGTCCAAACGTTTTCTCAATTTCATTCTCAACTGGAAGTCCATGACAATCCCACCCAAAACGCCTGGGAGCGCAAAAGCCTTTCATCGTTTTATAACGCAAGACGACATCTTTGATTGTCCCTGCTAAAATATGTCCATAATGAGGAAGTCCCGTGGCAAAAGGAGGCCCATCATAAAAAGTAAACAAAGGCTGACCCTTTCTATTTTCGACAGATCTTTCGAATAGCTGGCCCTCTTGCCAAAATTTCAAGACCTTTTTTTCCCTTTCGTCAAATGACTCTTGCAAAACTTCTTCGAACATAAATAACTCTTATAATTTCTTTTTATCAGCAATTTCTAGGTTCATAATATTTGTCGAATTAGCAAATTTCGTGCTTCCGATAAAAATATCTTTAAACATCTTAATATTTTTTAGTATTTTAGGGGATAAAAAACCGAATCCGTTTAAAGCATCTAACGATAAAAGAACTTTCTTACTTTTCGCCTAAACTAAATTGGGAAATAAACACAGGTTTAAGATGAGAATTTGCTTAATTTCTCCGCTATTTGTTTCTATCGCTAAAACTTTAATCGTTTAAATGCTTTAAGTCATTAAACTTTTGGGTAAAATTTAGGAAAATTAATTTAATCAAATAAAAAAACAAAGCTTCCAAAATAGCTCTATAAATGGTTGTAGATTCTCAACCTGAATAGGATGAAATTATAAAGTTATCCTTGTAAATGGAAAATCAAGGGGTATTATTGAGGATTATCTTATCAAATAAATGAATTTATCCAAGGTAAAAAGCTCTATATAAAAAATGTAAGATTTTTTTTGAAGCTTATGCCGACTAAAATAAATGCTTCTCAAAACATTTCAATTTTGTTATAATAAATATATTAACTTACGGGGGTGTTACGGTTTCGACTAGGAAGTGAAAAATTGATTGCATGCGGAGGATATCGGTTGGCCTCCTAAAAAAACCGGTAAAACAATAAATGCTAACAATAGCAATATTTTTGCAGAAGCTAGAGCCCAAGAAGAGGCTCTTCTCGCTGCCGCTGCTGCGTAAGACCTAACAGTCTTGGTAGCCCGATAGTCTGAAACTGGACCGAGGGTTTTAGAATCTATCGTCATTTTCTTGGTATGAATTCTTTTTCTCGCCGCTTCTAGGGAAAAGTTTTCAAGATTAAATGAAGCAAACTAACTTCGATTGTTGCGTTCTGCATAGGAGTTAGGGATTTTACAGAACGATAAGCATGTAGTGGTCAATTCGTAATTTGCCAAGGACGAGAGTTCAATTCTCTCCACCTCCAATTAAATAAAAGGCTTTACTTTTACGAGTGAAGCCTTTTATTTTTAATGTCTTATATCACAGAAATCTTGTCGAAAACTCTAAATGCGTAAAGCTCAATTACGCACTAGACTGAGTGCAACTAACGTAAAACTATTTTGTTTTTCTACTTTTTCCGCTATATCCGTGACACTTATGACATCTGTGACTTACTGAGGAAATGATGATTTTCAGCACGCACGCTGACTACAAGGAAGTCAAAAGAATCGTTAAAGTCATAAGGCAAAATTGGTCCCCTATCTATGCGTTTTCAAAAAGTGACAAATTGTCCAACTTTTATCGAAGTGATCTTTCCCATGCGAAATTTTATAGACTGATTGTTTATGGTGAATTCAGAAGCTCCATAGTCTGCACTTTCAACCTCTGTTTTTGAATTCTGAAAGGCAAGTCCAGATGGCTTATAGATAAGCTTTTCGGCTAATAGCAAATCTGGGTGGACCATCTTCAAGAGGCGTTTGCCTTTTAGTTCAATAACCACAATGTTTTTCTTTCCATTTTTCTTGCTTGAGGGAAAATTGCTCATCTTTACGAGCCTGCTTTTCGGCGCTTATGTTTTTTTTCTCTTTCTTTTTCTTCTCAATCTCTTCTCGCATATAATCTTGCGCTAAAGTTGAAGGCTTTGGCGTTTCCTCTATTTTTTCCATTTCTCGATGAACTTCTCGCTGCACTCATTTTGGATTCAACCGCTGAATTGAATACTGACTTCTTTAGCTTCCTCAAATTTTAGCTCTACATACTGTAGCCATCTTAATTCATCCTCATTATATGACTTTCGATAGTAACATATTTCTCGTTTCAAAATTACGCTTTTTTTTAATTCAGTTAGACAGCAATTTTCACAAAATGATGCTATTTTTGTGAAATCTAACACATTCAAATTGCACGTTTTCACAAAAAGATGCTATTTTTGTGAAAAATGGAGAGATTATAATGGGCTCAAGTATTGAAGTGATGATCAAGAATAGAATTATCGATCACGGTCGCGGATGGTGTTTTACGCCGATGCACTTTTTAGATCTCGGTAGCGATACCTCTATTAGAAAAGCTCTCTCGCAGCTTCAAAAACAAAATTTCATCCGCCGACTCGCTCAAGGCATTTATGATTACCCTAAAGAGCATGATGTATTAGGTGTAATCCCTCCAGATTTGAATGAGGTTGCTAAAGCGATTGCGGAAAAAAACGGAGTTCAAATTCAACCTGCTGGTGCTCATGCTGCAAATCTAGTCGGTCTTTCCACACAAGTTCCTGGTCGAATCATTTTTTTAACTGAAGGTCCCTCAAGGAAAGTTAAAATTGGTAATCAAGAAATCATTTTTAAAAAGACCACAAAAAAAATAATGTCTTCTGCTGGAACTAGAGAAGGTCTTCTGATTCAAGCCCTAAAAAATTTAGGGAAAGATCACATTGACCAGATAGTGCGTGCGCAAGTTTCAAAATTTCTCAAAGATTCCAACGAAAAGGAAATTAAGCAAAATATGAAATTTGCTCCTGCCTGGATTAGAACCCTTATTTTTGAAATTATGGAGCTCAAGCCATGAATGAGATCCATCTTTTATCTAAAGATGAACGAGAACTTTTCTTTAGAGCTACAACTGATATCAAGAACCTTCCCTTTGAGATTATTGAGAAAGACTACTGGGTCGTATGGGTTTTGGAAAGACTATTTTCGCTTCAAAAGCTGAAGCCTCACCTCACCTTTAAAGGAGGCACGTCCCTTTCCAAAGTATATGGATTGATAGATCGTTTTTCAGAAGATATCGATCTTTCAATTGAAAGAGAATTTTTTGGTTTTGGTACGCCTCATGACCCTGAAAATGCACCATCCAAGAAAAAACAAAACGCTATTATCGGTAACCTTTCAAAAGCTTGCTCCAATTATGTTCAAACTCAGATGCTCGCCGATCTTAAAGATTCCTTTGCTGCAAAACTCGGAACAATTGATGGGTGGCAAGTCTTCCTTGACCAAGAAGACCCCGATGCCCAAACATTATTATTTGAATACCCAAGTGAAACCTCAAAAGCTGGATATATTCGTCCACTTGTGAAAATCGAAGTCGGTGCAAGATCAGAACACTGGCCTGTCAGCGAACATAAAATACAGAGCTATGTTAAGGAGGCGCTAAAAGAAAAAATTCATGAATCTGAAATATTGGTTCGCGTGCTGAATGCTGAACGAACTTTTTGGGAAAAAGCAACAATCCTTCATCAATATGCTCATTTACCAAAAAATAAGAAGCTTCCGTCACGAATCTCGAGGCATTATTATGATTTTTTCCGTTTACTAAATTCGGAAATCAAGGAGAAGGCTCTTATTGAGACCCCTCTGCTTGAAAGAGTTGCCATCCACAAAAGTATTTACTTTGCATCAAGTTGGGCAAATTACGGGACAGCTAGGAAGGAAACCTTAAAGCTCTTTCCTCCTACTCAAATCTTAAAAGAACTTGAGAAAGATTATGCACTGATGAAGTCCATGTTTTTTAGAGAAACTCCAGAATGGGGTCTAATCCTAAAAGCAATTGGAAATTTTGAAAAAGAATTTAATAACGTTAAGGAATAAGGCACTATGGCATCAGAGATATCAATAAGAAATTACCGCGTGGAAGATGCGCAAACTCTCGCGAATATCTATTTTCACACAATCCATTGCATTAATATTAAACAATACACGCAAGAACAAGTCGATGTGTGGGCTCCTGAATTAAACCTAGAAGGAAAAGGCTGGAAAAAGAAGTTTTTAAGAATTAATCCTATTGCTGCAGTTATAGAAGACAAAGTTGCTGACTTTGCAGAATTCGAACCCGACAGCCATATTGATTGCTTTTACTGTCGCCATGAATGGATTGGCAAAGGAGTTAAAGTCAGCTCTAATGAATGAAATTTTCATAAGAGCTAAAAACTCTCTTTTAGGAAAGACATATCTTTATTAGTCCAATAAGTCTCATCTGATTTTTCGTACCCTTTTTTGTGCTTCCCGCAAGATAAATTGCTATTTTCGATTTCATAACATCCTTATTACTTCATTGAAAGAAGGTGTAATGCTCAATTTTTCAATGCTTATTTTTTTAATTAAAGAAAGGATTGGAGTAAAAAGAGGAGAAGGAAGTGAATGCCAATCAAACCACTCCCATCCTTCGCATTTATCTGGTTCTAAAAGCTGAGGTGACCCCTCAAACTCGTTGACAAATACAAAAAGGGTGACATAATGCTTATTTTCTTCAATAATGTCATTGACCCAAGGACCCATCTGTACAGAAAGGGCTTTCAACCCCGTTTCTTCGGATAACTCTCTCAAAGCACATTCTTTGACGTCTTCTCCAAATTCAAGATGACCACCAGCAAAAGACCACTCTCCAGAGCCGTGAGCACCTTTTCTCTTACCTAAAAGTACTTTTCCATCTTTTACTACAACAATTCCTACACCGACACTTGGTTTTGGTTTATCCTCGATTGTTCCCATTCCCTTTCTCCAAAAGAGACTATTGTGCATAAAAATGATGGTTGTTTCAATAGGATTTTGAGAGTGAAAGCGCTTGGATTTACGCAAATTTTACGCACTAGACTGCAAAAAATAGACCCAAAGAAGCTTAAATCAGACTATTTGATTTGATCATAAGTTATTGATAATCTCATTCTTGTTTACTTTAGTTGCTTCTGTTTAGTTGGTTGACATAGAGTTCAATTCTCTCCACCTTCAAATAGAATATAAAAGGCCCTTCAAGGTGCTAAATTTTTGTTAGTGCGACGCTGATAAGCCTATTTGGTTTATCAAGGAGCAATGATCCAAAAATAGTGCTTTGAAAGGCTTTTTTATCGTTAAAAATACCGCTTGGAAGTGAAAACTTCCTTTTAAAAATCCCCTAAACTTTTCCAATAGGATGTTAATCAAAGCACTCTACCCCAGTCCAAATAAGCCTTGAATATAGGCAAAATTAATTTTTAGATCTTCATTAATTTCAAAAAAGTGTAGAAGCTGCCAAGCTTGCGTTTTCTTTGCCTGCAAATTATTAGCCTGATCCCACGATGGATAAACTCGTATAGCTCGTTTCCCTTCTCCTTCATTTTTGGATATAATTGCCTTTTCATAGAGAATAGATTTAGGAAAAACAAATTGTCCGAATCGATTTGCTGTACACACATTGACGACAAATAGATCAAAAGGATCGTCAAAAGCATAAGGTAAAATTAACCCTTTACTGCTACGCTTCCAAAAAGTGACAAACTGTCCTGTTTTTGTGGGTGTGATTTTTCCTACGCGAAATTTAATGCGACGCTGATTAATTTCAAAATTTGCTGCTCCATAATCTACACTTTCTTGTTCAAGCTGTAGATTTTCAATCTTCCATCCCATAGGTTTATAAACAAGTTGCTCAGTCAGTAATAAATTTGGATGCATCACTCCTTCTTAAATTAAATCGGTATATACTCTGTTAACTTAAGTTAACAGGAACGTAATGGGAGATTTTAGACAGCCATCCTACAAGCTATACTTGAATTTTTATTGCCTTCAATTTATTGTGAGTAGAGTAAACGTTAATTTATTTTTTTATAAAAGCGCTTTTTTCGATTCGGTTAGCTAAACGCCAGCCTATCAATCCAGACGAGGCAGCAAGCAAAGCCCAAATGATGCCAAATCCAGCTACATTAATGCCTAAAGCCCGAAATCCATTCACTGATGTCATTGAGACAACATCACCAGCCCTCCATACCATTGTATCAACGACATTTTTCCCTTTATAACGCAAATTACGAGAAACAAGTGTGTAAAGACTTTCCCTCGCTGGCTGAATCATTCCAAAAGAAAGAGATCGATCAACAATACTCACCATGGCTAACCAAGGTAACGTTCCTAATACTGGCACATAAGGGTCGTTTACTAACGTCATTGTCAGGCAAAAAAATACGATAGTCATTGTCCAAACAATAAATACAACCCTCGCTCCATATCGAACTAATAGCCAACGCGTTAAAATCAACTGAACAAAAATCTGAATAATATTTGCAAATAAATCCATATTGGCTGCAAAACGCGTTTGTGCAATCACATCATTCGGAAAAGTAGTACCAGAATAATCTGTAATTAAAACATAAGCAATGGTACCGATCGCATCATTTAAAAGCATCATCAATGACATAGAAGCTATAAATGGATTTGAAAAAATTTGTTTTAATCCATCCAGCATTCCTCCACCTATTGCTGATTCGCTACCCAATTCATTTCGATGAGCACCATGATCATGTGCCCATTTACCTAAAAGCATTATACATATAACAGCAATAGCAAGAAATGCGGCTGATACTGCTAATAGCAGAGCTAATCCTATGAACTCTACCAAACTTCGCGTGATTATAGGTCCCATTACAGCGCCTAAAGTCCCGCCTAAACCGATAATAGGAAACAGGCGACGTGCCTGTGGATCACTCCAGATGTCAGTCATAAAACTCCAAAATACTGACACCACGAATAAATTAAATATACTAACCCAAACGTAAAAAAAAATTCCTAAAACTTTAGGAGAAAGTAGATTTTTGTTCAGAAACAACAAGATGAATACCATCTGAAGGGCAATAAAAAATAGGTAAATCAAAGGCATGATCACACGGCGTGGCCAACACGAAACAAGCCAACCAAATAGTGGGGTTAACACAAGTGTCGCTAGAAAAGTAGCAGTAAAGAAAACGGGTAACTCAGTCGATCCTACTTCTACAGCCATTTGATCTCTGATAGGGCGGATGACGTAATATGCCGCCAAAACACAAAAATAATAAATAAAGGAGAGAAAAACTGCATACCATTCTTCAACTTGAATTCTTACCTGGTTTGTTTTACTCATTCGTTGTTCCTACTCAAAACTGATATTTTATAAGTCAGCTTTAACAAAATTGCCTACTTTTTTTAAAATCATACTTACTATTTATTTTCCTGATTTACAAAAAGCTTCCCATTTTTCCTGGAATATTTTCTAAAATCGGGGTGTGTTTCCCAGTAAAAAGAGAATTTATTAAAAAGCTCTCTTATTACATCACATCCGCAGCAATGGCAGCCAATTCAGAACGTTCGGTTATATCTAAGAAAATATGACCGTAAATTTTTTGATCTAAGAACTTACCAACTGTAAAGGTCAAGCCATTAGAATCCTTGTCTAAATAAGGATTGTCAATTTGAGTTGGATCTCCAGCTAAAACAACTTTAGTTCCTTCTCCAGCCCGAGAAATAATTGTCTTGATTTCATGTGGAGTAAGATTTTGAGCTTCATCAATAATCATATACATTTTTGGTAGTGTCCTACCTCGAATGTATGTGACAGCTTCCATTTCAATTTTTTTACTATCTAAAACCCATTTAAGAGTTTCACTAGATTCTCCCCCTGTAGACGCACATAAATATTCTAAGTTATCATAGATCGGTTGCATCCAGTGGAAAAGTTTTTCTTCTTTTGTACCCGGAAGGTAACCAATATCTCGGCCTAAAGGAACTATTGGACGCGTTACAAGTATACGTGAATAAACACCTTCATCAAAAACTTTTCGAAGTCCACACGCTAAAGCTAAAATAGTTTTCCCCGTTCCAGCTGGACCCATGAGGGTGACTAATTTAATATCATCTCTTAGTAGTAAATCGATTGCACACCGTTGTTCAACGTTACGAGGTTTAATACCCCACAATTGATTTGTCTTTAAAAGAGCTTCTAACCTTAGATGAGAAGGGTCATACTTTCCTATTGCTGAAGTGTTTTCAGCAGATGTCATCACAAAATATTCATTGAAATGTGCTTTTAGGTTTGGAACGGTTAGTTTACCATCTTTATAAAACGTATCGATTTCATGTTTTGGCATATTATCAATACGATGAATACCGCGATAAACTGCTTCATAAGAATATTTGAAATTTTCATAATCTTCCGCTTCAATTCCTAAAGCTTCGGCCTTTACCCGTGCTGCAAAATCTTTAGAAACAAAAACAACTTTTTCTCCTCGCTCTAATAGAAGATAAGCTGCCATCAAAATACGATTGTCATTAATAGTCAGTTCAAAGTTATATTTGTAGTCTGTTTTAACTTCTAACTGAATTTTAACGGTGGCTCCGTTATCAAGCTTAACACCTGATTGCAAATTGCCAGTCCCAACATTTTTTAGCGAGTCTAAGAAACGAATCGTTTCCCGAGCATTCTTCCCTAATTCGTTTGGCATTCGCTTAAATTTGTCCAACTCTTCAAGAACCGCAACTGGGATGACAACATCATGTCGAGGAAATTTCATTAAAGCAGTAGGATCAATTAAAAATACGTTTGTATCAATTACAAAAGTCTTATATTTCATTTTTTTTACTCCTAAAAATTAAAAGTGCATCATATTCAGCTCTTTGATCTGAGACAAGAAAAAAATTTAATATTTATTAACCTCAGTTAAATTTTAAGCACTCAAACACTTCAACTGCTAACTTATTGTCAAATATTCTGATTTTGTGTATGATAAGTAAAAATATCAAAGGGATTAAAAACCCCATATATGTGATAAAAATTTAATGATTTAAATTTTAAACTAAAAAAAACTTTTTATTACATGATATTAATCTGGATTAGAGGAGGTTGCTCATCATGCAAATTAAAATCACTGATAAAATTCTAAGCATTGCCCCTTACCTATCCACCTGTTGGTCTCGTATTTCTACCCTTCACATGAAGGGAGGGATACTAGTTGTTAGTTTGACAGATGGAGACGTAATTAACATTCCTGGTTTATCAAATGAATTTGTAGAACAAATTTTTAAACACCATGCCGCCTATTTTGATAAAGAGGAATTAATTTATAAGCCCGACAATCCAATCGCAGAAAATACATTAAAAGGATTGATGAATCAAATGGGAGATTCTTCCGTTCGATTAGCTTTTGGATCGATGGACGGTTTATCGACCGCTATGCAGCACAACCCTGAACAATTTGATGCTCCTAACCTACCAGCCGAAATGCTGGATAAAATCGGTGCAATTGCGAAAATTATAGGAACATCGGAAGAAATTTCATTTCCGAGAGCAGAGCCTAACTGTAATTGTTTTCATTGTCAAATTGCTAAAACATTAAATCCTGAACCACTCACCCCTAGTGAAGAATGCGAAGTTATTCATGAAGAAGAATTACAGTTTCAAGAATGGACGATTTCGGAAGTGGGAAATCAGCTATTTTCAGTTTGTAGCAAACTTAATGAACATGAAAAATACAATGTTTATTTAGGAAGCCCAGTAGGTTGCACATGTGGAAATCAAGGATGCGAACATATTTTAGCGGTTTTAAAAAGTTAATTTTTTAAAATTGACTAGCTTAAGGGAATAAATTTCTTTTGATTTTTTTAATAGAAATTTATTCCCTCTATTTTTAACACCCTTACCTCTATTCTAATCCCCTCTCAAAAAAATAAAAAATATCTACATGAATTTGTTTAATAAGCAGGCTATGGCACAAATCCCTTTCTAAATGCTTTGCATAAATCTTTCAAAACTTTAGAATTCTTTATCAGTTATCATTTTTAACATGTTTTATTGTGAGGATCTATATGATGAGGAAACCAGCTCCCTCCATATTAAGCTTTTTATCTTTATTGATTCCGCTTAGCCCATCTTTATTAGCCGATGAAAATCAAGCGGAAGTCAACATTCAACATACCCAAAATTTTTCTTCGTCTTTAGAAAAAGCTGAAAAAAAAATAGTTCCATTTGAGCCATTCACTGGTAAAATCACTAAAAATAAAGTGAGATTACGCCTACATCCCACTTACGATGGCTACGTTCTGCGTGAATACAATCAAAATGATCTACTCGTTATTAATGGAGAGACGGAAGATTTTTATACTGCCCAACCCCCTAAAGATATCAAAGGATTTGTGTTTAGAACCTACATCTTGGATAATATTGTGGAAGGGTCCCGGGTTAACGTAAGATTACAGCCAGATTTAGAGTCTCCTGTTATCGCCCAGCTTAATTCAGGCGATAAAGTGGAAGGTGTTATTAGCTCTACTAATAATAAATGGCTTGAGATTACTATTCCACAAACAGCACAATTTTATATTGCTAAAGAATATGTTGAAAAAATTGGAGATGCTGGTTTAATGGCTCGCCAAGAGAAACGAAAAGAAGACGTTTATCGCTTATTAGCCAATACAGAATCTTTAAGTCGCCTTGAAATGGCAAAGCCATTTGATCAATTTAATGTAGAAAGAATTAAATCAAATTATCAAGCAATTATTAATAATTATACTGATTTTCCAGATGCAGTCGCAAAAGCTAAAGAACTTTTAGCTAAATTACAAGAAGCGTTCATTACAAAAAAATTAGCTTATTTAGAAGCCCAAAATGGTTATTCTTCTCATATTCTAGAAGCTAAAAACAAACAATTAACAGAAGAATTAAATGCTCATAAAACTAAACTAGCAAGCCTTGAGCAGAAAGGAGGAAGTGAAAAACTTTCTAATTCTAGTATATCACAAGCAAATCCCGCTCGAAAAACATCTCAGCTTCCTATGAACATGGCTATTTGGTTACCAATTGAAGAAGCCTTATTTAATGATTGGGTAAAACATTCTGGAAATGAAAATCCACAAGCTTTTTATGAGGAGCAGAAGCAACATTCATTTATTTTAAAAGGAATTATAGATGCCTATAATCGGCCTGTCAAAAATAAACCTGGTGATTATATGTTAATTAATTCTGCAAGTAAATTACCGATTGCTTTTCTTTATAGTACACAAGTAAATTTACAAGATTTCATTGGTCACGAAGTATCTATTCGCGTTGCCCCAAGACCCAATAATCATTATGCTTTCCCTGCGTACTATGTTTTATCTCTTGAGTAAACATGGAATTGCGTGAATGGGCTCATTCAATTTTAGCCGCAGACACTTTAGAAGGCAAACTGGCTCATCCTTCCGTTCTAACGGATTGTGAACCAGGCTTGCCTTTCATTTGGAGCGAACCTGTTCGTCCTCCTGGTATGTCTTTTACAAAACGGACGAAAGAAGAAAAACTTCCCCCATTTCATGATCATCATGACCCTGATAAACGAGCCATTTGTTTACATCGCTTTGCGGGTCATGAACTATTAGCTGTGGAAATCATGGCTTTTACGCTCCTTGCTTTTCCTGATGCCCCCAAAAATTTTCGTAAAGGGTTAATGAATACACTTCGAGAAGAACAGGGTCATGTTCGGCTTTATATGACGCGAATGAGTCAGATGGGAATTCAATTTGGAGATCTTCCTCTCTATAAACATTTTTGGAATCATATTCCTTACATTCATTCTCCTCTCCACTATATTAGTCTCATGAGCTTAACATTTGAAATGGCAAATTTGGATTTTGCTCCTATGTATGGCAAATCATTTGCTCATTTTGGAGATGACCTATCCGCTCAATTAATGGCTACCATTTTAAAAGATGAAATCTCACATGTTGGATTTGGCTGGCATTGGTTACGTCGACTCAAAAACAAAAACGATAATGAGTGGGATGCGTGGGAAAAAACTCTTGCAACAACATTATTGAATCCAAAACGAGCGAAAGGTTTTGTTTTACACTCTGAAAATCGGCAAAAAGCCGGCATTCCCCAAGATTGGATTCAAAAATTTCAAGCCATGTAGGCCAAACATTATCGACAATTACTTAAAAAAATAAACTTAATAATAATTCCCTGATCAGATAAGATTTATTTTATTTTTTAAGGAAATATGTCTTTATCCCGTATTCAATGTTTATCTTTACATGGCTTAGAAGCCATTCCTGTAGAAGTTGAGGTGGATGTCGTCAAAGCCGAAAAACTCAATTTAGTCATTGTTGGGCTTCCTGATACAGCGGTTCGTGAATCTAAAGATCGCGTGTTGACAGCAATTAAAAATTCGGGATTTGAAATAGGATCAATTTATTGCACTGTCAATTTAGCTCCCGGTAATTTAAAAAAAGAAGGGGCTATCTATGACCTTCCTATCGCGATTGGCCTCATCAATTCATTAGGACTTATAAAAAATCGCGATACACACAGGGATTATTTAATTGTAGGAGAACTTGGATTAAGTGGACAATTACGCCCGATCACGGGTGCCTTAGCCATTGCCATGTTAGCTAGAGAATTAGGAAAAAAAGGAATTTTATTACCAGCAGCCAACGCCCCAGAGGCTGCTGCCGTAAGAGGAATAGCTATTTATTCTATTGAAAATTTGAAAGAAGCGGTTCATTTTCTTCAAGATCCAAGCTCTTATAAGCCCCTTGCTTTTTCCAATCCTTTTCAACTGTCTCGTCCCATTCCCTCTGTTGATTTTAAAGATATCAAAGGACAAGCGCACGTCAAAAGAGCTTTAGAAATTGCGGCGGCAGGAGGACATAATATTTTGCTGTCCGGTCCACCAGGATGTGGAAAAACAATGATGGCAAAAGCCTTAATTGGAATTATGCCTGATTTGACATGGGAAGAATCTTTAGAAGTGACTCGGGTTCATTCTATTTCAGGTTTACTTAAAGAGGGCCAACATGTCATTACAGAGCGCCCCTTTCGTTCCCCACACCATACCATCAGCTATGCTGGTTTAATAGGAGGTGGGACCTATCCACGACCTGGAGAAGTTTCTTTAGCTCACCAAGGAATTTTATTTCTAGATGAACTTCCTGAATTTTCACGCACTGTTCTCGAGGTATTAAGGCAACCTTTAGAAGATAAAAAAGTAACGATAAGTCGTGCAAGTGGAAAATTTACTTTTCCTACAAGCTTTATGTGCGTGGCAGCCATGAATCCTTGTCCATGTGGTTATTTAGGACATCCAGATAAACCTTGTAAAGACTCCATTGCACAAATTGAAAAATATCAAAGCAAAATTTCAGGCCCTCTTAAAGACAGAATTGATATGCATATTATCGTTCCACCCGTCAAATACCAAGATCTTTTAGAAACAACAACGTATGAAACTTCTTGCGCAATACGTTCACGAGTAATAAAAGCAAGAGAGTCTCAATCAGAACGTTTAGGTCAAGGAAGAACAAATTCTTCTTTAAGTACCGCAGAATTAAATAAGTACTGTTTATTAACTTCAACAAGTACAGTTCTTTTAAAATCTGCAATTGAAAGTTTTGGATTATCAGCTAGATCCTGTGAAAGAATTATTCGTTTAGCTCGAACCATTGCAGATCTAGCCTTTTCCTTTCAAATCGAGGATACGCACCTTTTGGAAGCCATTAATTTTAAAACGACTAATTAATCCATCTTAAAAAAATTCAAATTTAAAAATAAATCAATCAATTTAGTTTACATTATTTAAATCAATGTATCGCCACAACCGATCCTTATGGACAAGAAACTACCTTTGAATTTGACGATCTTGGTCGCCAAATTGCCATACATTTACCCGAGATAGAAAATGAAGCTGGAGAAATTGTTTCTCCCGTTATTCATAGAGAATATAATCTTATCGGTCTTCCAACTTGTGTAACAGATGCTAAAGGGTTGCAAACCAAAATTCAATATAACATTCGCGGTCAGCCTATTCTTGCCCACTATCCCGATGGATCATCCGAACAATATCTTTATTTACTAGATGGAACTCTCATTCAAAAAACTGAACGCTCTGGCATACGCACGCACTATGAAAAAGATTATCAAGGAAGAATTCTAACCGAATCCACTTATGCTGCAGAAGGAAACCTTCTTTGTGCACAGCATTGGTCGTATAATGCTTTCCACCCCTTGACCTATATAGATAAAGAAGGAATCGTCACCCATTATCATTATGATTTTGCGGGTCGCCTAGTCTCTCAAATTAAAGAAGAGCAAATGACAGAGTATTTTTACGATAGTTTGGGACGAGAAATTGAAACTAAAGAATGGATTGATGAATCAAATTATCGACGTACCATTAAAGTCTATGATTGGCTCAATCGTATTATTGAAGATAGGCTAGAAGATGCTCAAAATCAACTCTATCAATGCAACCAATATACTTACAATGCGAAAGGAAATAAAATTGTTGTTAAGGCGGGTGAACAAGTCACAAAAACAACTTATGATGCCCATCAAAATGTGATAAAAATTACCAATGCACTTGGTCAGACGACGCACACAGCTTATAATCCTTACTACTTAAACCATTATAATCAACGCGTCTTGCAAGCTACCACAACAGATGCCCGAGGTTATCAGACAATTCTTACCTATGACAACGCGAATCGATTAGTTAGCGAAAAGCGAAAAACTCCTTTTGGAATAGAAATTTCTCACCAACAATTTTATTACGATTTGAATGGCAATCAAGCAAAACGCATTGACCATGTGATGGTGGATGGAAAAACAACGCATTCCATCGAAACCCTTTTCAGCTATAACGAAAATAATCAATTAATCATGCTTGCAGAAGCAGCTTATACACCCGAACAAAAAATCACTCATTACCTCTATAATCAACGAGGTCAAAAAATTTCTACCACAAAACCTGATGGAGCCATTTTATCTCACACCTACGATTCATTTGGCTATTTAAAAACATTAAAATCTTCTGATGGATCTATTGATTACGATTATGAATATACATTAAATGGACTGGTAAAAAAAGTCGTCGACCATGTTACAGAAAGCTCTACTGAGCGTTTGTATGATCAAATGGGACGCATGATTCAAGAAAAACTCGGAAATGGATTAATTCTTGCTTATCAATACGATCGCCTTGGCAGAGCTATTCTTATCACCCTACCTGATCAAACAGCGATTGAATATCAGTTCAGCGCAGTCGATTTAAAAGCTGTTCATCGTTTAGTGAACGAAAAGTACTCTTATACGCATAAAGATTTAGAACACAATCTACAAGGTGCACCAATTAAATCCCAACCCCCAGGAGAAAATGGTCTTGTTCATTATCAATATGATTCTTTAGATCGATGTATCGGTGTCGCCTCCCCTTTTTTTAAACAAACAATTTCAAGTGAAGGGTATGATGAAGTCGGCAATCTGCTCAGCTATGAAACCGATGGCAAAATTTCTTCTTATACTTATGATGATTTCTATCAATTACAAAGTGAAAAAGGACATGCTAATCATAAATACCAATGTGATTCCCTCTCGAATCGCTTACTTAAAGATGATCAAGAACACACATACAATTCCCTCAATCAACTTTTAAAAAGAGGAGAGGAAACCTATCTCTATGATCCCAATGGAAATTTAATTGAGAAACAAACGGGCTCAGAAAAAACCATTTACACCTACGATGCCCTTGACCGTCTCCGATCAGTGACATCCAAACAAAAAACAATTTCTTACTCTTACGATCCTTTTAATCGACGCTTGAGTAAAAAAGGTGTCAAAGAAGAGATGTACTTTCATCAAGGACAGGAAGAAATTGGGGCTATCGTTAAAGGAAAAATCACTGAATTAAAAATTCTTGGGAAAGGTGAAAAGTATCCCCCTGTTGCCATTGAACTAAATGATCAAGTCTATGTCCCCATTCGCGATCTGTTCGGTCAAATTAGCGGGTTACAGTCTTTACAAGGGCAACTGATTGAAACTTATCGCTATTCTGCTTTTGGAGAAATTCAAATCCTTAATGCGAAAGGAAAAGAGATTAAAGAATCTCAGGTTAGAAATCCTTGGCGTTATGCTAACAAACGATTTGATCCCGAGACAGGATTTGTCGCATTTGGTCTTCGATATTATGATCCCAACCTCGGTCGCTGGGTCACAGCTGATCCTTCCGGCTTTGAAGACGGTCCTAACCTCTACGCCTATGTGCATCATAGCCCTCTGATCTACTTTGATCAATTTGGGCTATTCTCCTTTTCAGGTTTATTAGATACCACGTTTGATTATACAATGGCTTTGTGCGACTATGGTGCATTTGGAATTCCTGGCTTTGTTGCAAGTAATGTGTATCAGTACCTAAATAACGACCCACTAAACAGTGTTGTGAATCATAAATTTTGTGAATCTGAAGGAGATTATGAATTTTTCCATTCAGATTCTGAAATTCCTGATGCTATTTATTATAATCGATCTGCAGTATATAATTTAAATGACTTTAAAAATCCTTTAACCAATATGCCCTATAACTTAAAGATGACTCAAGGGAAACTCTTAATGTTTATGAATGGTGTGAATAATAGCCGTCAAGATCATCTTAGTAGCCTTGGCCATCTTGGTTTACTTGCTAACCATAATGTACTTGGGGTATACTCTGCTTCCCAAGGGATGTTTAGTGATTTTTACCACTATAAACAAGCTTTAATAAACAACGTTGCTTATGAATCTGTGCGAATACTACATAGATCTTGGAATGAATTTTTCAAAGATACTCCTGAAGGAAAAATTTTAATGGTTTGCCATAGCCGAGCTGCTGTTTATGTTCGAAATGCTTTAATGGACTATCCGCCAGAATTAAGACAAAAAATTCATGTCCTGGCCGTTGCTCC
>NZ_BASL01000633.1:0-1398 GCF_000648255.1 Candidatus Protochlamydia sp. R18
GAGCGTAGAAGAGTAGCACATTTAAGCATTTATTTTATTTCTCGTGACTACACTATCTAAGCACTTTTATGGTTATGTTACTAAATACTTAGTTAAAAAATTTCCAAAGTTAATGAGTACTAGCCGCTTTGTTTATTTAAAGAAGAATCTCTTTATTCCTTTATTTGCTTACCTTTTAGACAAAAAAAGTCGAAATAACACGAATTGCTTTTATTGATTCTATATCGATAGATATTTGCCATAATAAACGCATTAAACAGAAAATGATCAATTAAAAAATATTTTTCAATTTGAACAGACACGCCACAGAAACGCCGAAAATTTTTTAATTAATTATTAGCTAGGATTACCTGCCTATACTCATAGCTAGGATTACCTGCCTATACTCATCAACCTAAAAAGCCATCTATAAACTTAGCAGAGCAGCATTGCCTGTTGTTAATGGCTGCCTAAAAACCCAAAATTCAGTTTATTAACCTCCTTCAATTGAATAAGCAATTACTTAAAATCAAAGATTCACAGATGATAGGACAGAAAAATAGTTTACTTATGAAGATTTGATTTAAAATCTTACTGATCAAAAACATAAACGATTCCTTTTCGTCTACCCCAAGCTACTAGAAAATCATCCAAAGCATATGTGACATGGGTTAACTCATTTGTAGAAAACGCTGGATCCATACAAAATACTTCTTGTTTTTTTGAATCATACCCTTTCACCACTAATAGGTGTCCTGACTCATAAGGAAGAGCACTGCCTTTTAATGGTCCTTTTATGCTTACTACAACAGGATATCCTTTACGTAATTGATCAACAATTTGATTAAAATTTGTAAAGCGAGCTACAAAGCAATTCCAAGGATTTCCGAGTTTGTGGGAAGCTTGTGCAGTGTTTAAAATCCAGCTCCCATATATATCGAATGCAGAGTCTATAACGGTATCTGCAAATTCAAGCGGTGAGAGATTCAAAGAATTTGATAAAAACCGTATTACAGCAGTTGTAGAAGTTGGTGAGCATAAACGCAAGTGACGTTCATCGGGTAAAGTAATTTGAGAAAGTCCAGCAATTTCTAAGTTAATGAATATATTTTCGAAAGCGGTTGCACTAACTTTATGTGTAGTATGATCTGTAGCAGAAATATGCAACGTTCTAAATTGCTCTAAAGAAGCATTATCTTTCGCTATTACACGAATTCGGAATCCGTTCGCTTTATTGCCTTTTAGAACCTCAACAATATTTTGACAGACTTGTAAGTTTGCTTTAGATAATTTTTTTTTAAATGTATATTGATCATGGGCACCCCAAAACGCATAATCAAGCCATGGAGACCATTTTTTAATAAACAAACTTACTTGAATTAAGTATGACCCCTCTACTGGCCTTTTTGCATCCCAAGA
>NZ_BASL01000632.1:0-3039 GCF_000648255.1 Candidatus Protochlamydia sp. R18
CCTGTATAGCAAAAAGGAGCAAAAATTTTAGATTGGCATTTAGCTGCTATAAAGCTTTCCCTTGCAAAACGATGACCATATACTGCTGAATAAACTTTCTCTCCTCTAAAAGCTCGCCCACGATGACGTTGCAGACATTCATTGATTCCACTTTCATCAATATAAACACGATCTTCTTTTGCTATCTTTTCTAATTCTTTTTTAAACTCCTCACGTTTTTTCTCGTCTCTTTCTTTGTAAAATAAGGCCTTTTTTTTAAAGTGATTTTAAGCCTTTTACAAGCATAAAATATAGAGGAAGGGTCTACATTAAATTCTTTCGCTATCTCTTTCAAATAACTATCGGGATGTTTTTTGATATAGCTTTTTAGTTGATCATTATCAATTTTAATTGGATATCTTTTTCTTGGTTTATCTTCTAAACATCCATTTCTTTGACGCTTCAGCCAGTTAAACACTGTTCTCAATGCTACACCGAAAACTTGTCTGACTTCTTCTGCAGAATGTCCAGCTTCTAAATAGTTGAGTGCTTTTTGCCTTAAATCTTTGGAGTATGCCATAATTTTTTTAAGTCAAACTATATCTTATATGCAAGTTTAAATTCAACTAACTATATAAAGATGTTTAGTGACACTATTCAATCAAAGACACCTATTTGCATCCTTTTTTCAAAATCAAAACTTAATCATCCTAAACAATAAGTTCTCATGCAATTGTTGGATGAAATAAATATAAAAGTTGGCAAAAAACTCTCAAGCAATGTTCAATCGAATTGAAAAACTTAATCTAAGGGTTCTGCGGAGCTCAAGGCACGAATTTTTTTACTAAAGGCGATGCTATCATCTGGGTAGCTCTTCAATTTCATAAGGTAGATAAAGATGCCTGCCATTGGGTAATGAAACATGAAGCCTGCCACATTAAAAATAACGATTGTTTTACTATGCTCTTGATAACTGCTATTTGCTCAATAGCTGCAGCTGCATTTTCTGATTTCATGCTGCCTATAATTCCTGCACTTTTAATAACTATAAGTATAACGTTTATTGCTCAAGCCATATTTTCTCAATATCGCGAAGGAAAAGCAGATGATTTAGCGATAACTGAAAGTTTTGTTGAAGAGTTAAAAGGCGGAAGAAGATTTTTAATGAGTTTACAACAAACTAACTTGTGGAAAGCCGCACAACTATATGAAAAAAACTCGGCATCTCCTCTAACGGTGAAAACTGATTGGATTTGTTGCATCCTTCAACTGCAAGCAGATTAAAAAAAATAGAACGTGTATTACAACAGAAAGGAATTATAACATTTAATCAATAGACAGGATTTCTGGTAAAATTAGAAACTATTTAATGAATTAATAAACTACTTCAACCATATTTAAAAGGCCGTCTTAACAGAGTGACAGCAAAACTTTCTATGATTAAACTAGCAATCGAATATAATGGTCAAAGAATTTACCCTATTTTTAATATAGAAAAATCAGCCAGACAAATAGGCAAAATGCTTATTAATTTTATTGCTGCAAGAAAAAAGGCAGATCAGTTTTTGATATGTGAGAAGCGATTGGGCTAGTTTATAAAAGTGATTTAACATCAAGTTAAACAAATTCTACATATCTCATTTCTTTTCTTTCTAGTTAAGTAAGGATTTAATTACAAAGCAGTAAAAGAGCTGCTGAATTTTGAAGCAACCCTTTGATTTTATTTGTGTTAAGGCTTAGAATAATTATTTTTTGATCATGAGAACATAATGAAAGAAAAATTTATCAAAAAATACCAGATAAACTGAAAATGAATCATTCATCTAAAATAGAATAGGTTTAATTTGTTTACAATTAACAATTTCAATCAAGGAGATTTATGATTCATTCACACATTTCTTCACCCGAGCGATGCTATCATAGCAACCAAGATATTTCATGCAAAACAGGGCGACTTAATAAGGCTGTTTCAGCTCCCGCATTATTAGAAGCTAAAGTAAAAGCTGTCTGTAAAGATGCTTTTGCAGAATGGTTGCATATCCAAGATCCTGACATTCCAATTGAAGTATTAAATGAGCTTCCTACAGAAGAAATTGCAATTTGGCGAGTATTAGCTCCTCTGAGCTCTCATAGCTTTTTTGATAAATGGCTTGATGATGAAATTAGTAACTTTTATTCCAACAAAATGGAACAGGAATTGAAAGTTATTTATCAAAAATTCAAAACGCAAAGCAGTTTAAAACCAGCTACAATTGAGAGCATTGATCATTTAGCTAGGGATATTCTTAAGCAATATAGTAAAATAATAGAAGTTCAAGCAACGGATGATGCTTTTTTAATGCGCTACTTTGTAAAAGAGTTAAAAATTCCTTCTGATTCCAAACTCATACGCTTAACAATTGAGCATGCTAAACCATCTGTTTGCAAAATTATTAGCGAACGACTTGGTTATCTATACAGCGACGCGCCAAGAGAATGTTTAAAAAAGATTCTCGCCCACGATTATCCTGATCAAATTAATCAAGTTAGCTACTTGGTAAATATCTGGGGTAAAAACGGGCGAAAATTAGCCCCTATCTGGGACCAATAATTTCCATCTTACTAACCTGAACTTTGGGTTTCAAGCAGCAATAGCTACATAGAATTTCACTTCTCTAAAATTTAAAAACGCTTCTTCTGTTGATGACTATATGCAGCAAGCTCGCTAGCATATTTACCAAAAAATTACCTATATTACGATGTCGAGTATTCTCAATTTGAGAAATATTGTTAAGTGATCGTTAACTGTCTCTAAAGGTCGATAATAAAAAAAAGTAAACATAGGCTTAACCGCAAAGCTATTTATTAAAAAATGTATAGTTTTTGTTTATGTCAATTAAGGTTTTAAGGATTATCACCATTGAATCAACCACACCTTTTCATAATAGCATCATATCCAGAGATTTTTATAATAGAGTTCTTCTGAAACCTGAATTTTAATGACGTTTAAGCTATTATATCGCCAAAAATCTGAGGTGATATGAGATTTGAGAACATTAAAAACTTGAAACCAGAAGATTT
>NZ_BASL01000631.1:0-6223 GCF_000648255.1 Candidatus Protochlamydia sp. R18
TTGCAGTAAAGCTAGATCTCGTACAAAACACATTAAAACAATCAAATATTTTTTAATAATAAAATTTAATACGCATTTTTGTTTAAATCTTTATTTTTTTTACAAAAGCCGTTTTTGTATAACTCTAAATCTGTTTTTTTATGTTAGGAAATCATATGATAAAAAATTTGCAATTAAAATAATTTACGACGATTAATTGCAAAACTAAACGGCATATAGCCAATTAAAATAAGGAGACTTTAATGGAACCTTCTTCGAGCAGCATTAGTTGTGGAAGTTCTCAAACTTGGGTACCTATAAACGCGCAAGAAGCTGCAGATCTTAAATTAAAAGTAAAAGGAGATATTCAAAGCTATGTCGGTCATCTGCGAGAATTAAAACAGCTTGAAGCAAAAAAAGCACAACTTGAGGCACAGGAAGTCAAACTTGAGGCACAGGAAGTACAACTTCGAGCTCAGAAAAAGCAGATTCATGCAGAAGCTTTAGTCGCTAAACAAGACCTTGATCAAGAAAAAGTGAAGCTTCAAAACGCTATTAATTTAATGACTGCTAGACTTTTTTATGGAGTTTTCCAGAAAAAAGATTTAGATAAGATGACAAGTGAGCAAGCAAATTCAATTGTATCAACCTATGGATTAAATGAAGCTATTGTTTTAGATAGGCAGACGCAAACAAGCAAAGTTACTTCTATGCTTCCTTTTATACAGTTCATAAAAGATAATCGAGCACCTCTTTGCAATTTCCAAAAAATTAGTCAAGTAACAGATATAAAAACATTTGCTCAATATATTCAAGATCCTTCTAGTTTTGTCAGAGTTGTTGCGATGAAAATAGGTATTACCGACGAAGAAAAGCAAAGCTTAACAGACGCTATTGTTAAACGAAACGGAACATTAAAAGTTCAATACGTTTAGTAAATACTCATTATTTTTATCGATCAACTGGGTCAGCTAGTTGGTCGATGACCTTTCCAATCTTGTTTGTGTCAATTCCTTTCTTGCGTTGATTATTTAGCAAACATTTCCCATAAATTCTACGGCTACAGTAGTATCTAAGCTATCAGGTACATATAAAACAAATCCTTAAAGAGTGGCAGTAGCTTCAGATCAGGATGTTTATTGAAAAGGAAAAGGATGCTTATAAGGTTTAAGGGTTATTCTTATAAGCATCGAAAAATTCTTAGGATGATAGAAGTGTTCCCTCTCTATCCAACAAAAAGATGAAAAATTGGCAAAGAAAATGTTTCATCATAGAATGGGTATCATTTATTATTTAACCAAGCACATATTTTCGGAATGAGGGTTTTCTAGATGACGACAACTTTGATACACATTCACATTAACAACTTTAGTAAATAAATGAAAATGGAGATCCATTCCGATAAGTTTGGTTTTTATTGAAATAAGTCCTTTCGCTAATAGACGGGTATAATGATAAATACATTCAAATAATTGAGATAAAAATTTAAAGATGGGTTGTATGACATTGACGAATCTAGCTGAAGAAAACTTTTTAGAAAAAATTTCTTCATTGGGTCGAGAAAAACTACTACGATTTACAAATTTCGATGATTTTTGCAAAAGTGAATCTGAATGACAAGTGCTAGAATTAATTGAATTGATGTTGTTCATACTCTTCTACTCTTTTTTTATGAATTTGGAAAAATTCGTGAGTCTCAAAATTTTTGTCTATTACATCTTTGTAAATATGATAATCATCAGCATATTGACGAAATAAATGCGATATATCTTTTAACGCACGATGGTGAACTTTCGCAAAAATTTCAGGTGGTATCAATGTATGTTTCTGTTTTTCGCATTCAACAATAGCCCAGGTATCAGACGGTAAAGCGATGTTACGCACTTTTTCAATCACTAAACGAAAATTTTCTAGCTTTGCCTTAGGGCATTCATTAATCAAGCAATCTGCGTATTCTTCTGGTAGAGGAAGCGATTCCATTTTTATTTTTGGCATACTCACAAATTCATGTCCATAGGCACCATTCAAAATCCAAGTAGGCAAAAAATTGAATGCTTCTCGACCAAAGCCTTTTTCCACTAGTTTCATACATGCTAAATATTCTTGAATTGCTTTATTAGCAATTTGTTTAGTTTTGTCAAGTTTTATTGCTAGTTGATTATCAGAATCTTCTGGATCAGAAAATTCTTTACTTTGATAAAAATAAAATTCGTAAAAGCAAAAACTGAGATAGAGAGGGAGTTGCATTGACATATCCTCTAGCAGCTCCCATTTAGAAAAAGTTGAAGGAGGGGAGCCAACATTTTTAAAAAATTTCTGGGCTGCAGCATTAACTACGGAATCAGGACAAGAAGAGTTACCTTCCTTATCGGTTTGGGTATCTTTACAATATTCTATAGTTGAGCTAATAAAATTGACACAAAGATCAATTATCATATTTACCTCCAATTCATCCTATATATTTTAGTTAAAAGTTCAACATTTTTTTATTTTTTATGTTGTTTTTTTAACTTCGATTTTTAAACGCAACAATCAGCTGACTTAGGAGCATTTTACTTTTTATTTCAGTAAAGCTAGATCTCGTACAAAACACATTAAAACAATCAAATATTTTTTAATAAGGAAATTTAATGCGCATTTTTTGTTTAAAACTTTATTTTTTTTATAAAAGCCGTTTTTATATAACTCTAAATCTGTTTTTTATGTTAGGAAATAATATGATAAAAAATTTGCAATTAAAATAACTCACTATATTTAATAGCAAAACTAAACGGCATATAGCCAATTGAAATAAGGAGAATTTAATAGAACCTTCATCAAACAACATTAGTTATGGCGGGACTCAATTATTCGTTTCTGAAGAAAGTCTCGATCAGCTCAGGAATGAGCTTAAGGATATCCTTAGAACGCATGCTCAATCTTATGTCCAGCATGCTAAAGAAAAAACTGGTCTTGTTCAAAAACAAGCCCAAGCTCAATTAGAGCTCGAAGCTGCTGAGAAAAAAGCCCAAGCTAGTCGAGAGATAGCTCAAGCTAGTAGGGAAGAGGCCAGGATTAGTAAAGAAAATCTTAACTCAAAAACAACAATAATGATTGCATCGCTTTTCTGCGCTGCTTTTGGCAAAAAATTAGATCCTGCACAAGCTAACCAAACAGTGGCTCGCTATGCTTTGAATCAAGCTATTAATTTAGAAATAGAAAAGAGAGCTAGCCACGTGATTTCTACTTCTCCTTTCATTCAATATTTAAAAGAGCATTCAGAAGTGACTTCTTGCAACTTTAAACTCTTTACAACAGTGGCAGATGTAAAAAATTTAGCTCAGTATCTGCAAGATACTTCTTGTGCCGTTCAAACTGTCATTATGAAAAATAGTATTACAGCTGCTGAAAAAGCCAGTTTAGCTACAGTTGCCGCAAATAGACCGACCCTAAAAGTGACATACGTCTAGTCATTCATTAATTCTTTATTGATCAATTGCTGAATAAGGCGGTTGATCGATAAATGCTTCTTATTTCTCTTTTTATTTAATAAATATAAAAACTTTTATACCAATCAATAATATAAACTTTTACTTAAATTTTACCAATATAGATCTATTTTACCTGTTTTAGCTTGAACAAGCTAATAAAATTACAATTTAAATAAAGAGACTTTAATGGAACCTTCTTCAAGCAGCATTAGTTGTGGAAGCACTCAAACTTGGGTACCTATAAACGCACAAGAAGCTGTAGATCTTAAAGTACAAGTAAGAAGCCATGTTCAAAGCTATGTCGGTCATCTGCGAGAATTAAAGCAGCTTGAAGCAAAAAAGGTACAACTTGAGGCACGGGAAGTACAACTACGAGTTCAGAAAAAGCAGATTCATGCAGAAGTTTTAGTCGCTAAACGAGAAGCCTTAGCCGCTAAACAAGATCTTGATCAAGAGAAAGTGAAGCTTCAAAACGCTATTAATTTAATGACTGCTAGACTTTTTTATGGAGTTTTCCAAAAAAAAGATTTAGATAAGATGACAAGTGAGCAAGCAAATTCAATTGTATCAACCTATGGATTAAATGAAGCTATTGTTTTAGATAGGCAGACGCAAACAAGCAAAGTTACTTCTATGCTTCCTTTTATACAGTTCATAAAAGATAATCGAGCACCTCTTTGCAACTTCCAAAAAATTAGTCAAGTGACAGATGTAAAGACATTTGCTCAATATATCCAAGATCCTTCTAGTTTTGTTAGAGTTGTTGCGATGAAAAAAGGTATTACCGACGAAGAAAAGCAAAGCTTAACAGACGCTAACGTTAAACGAAACGAAACATTAAAAGTTCAATACGTTTAGCAAATACCTGCTATGTTTATCAATTAACTGGGCCAACTAGTTGATTGGTGACCTTCCCAATTTTATGCGTGTCAATTCCTTTCTTGCATTGATTATTTAGCAAACATTTCCCACAAATACTTTGGCTAGAATAGTATCTAAGCTACTAGGTACATAAAAGGATTTTTGATCAACTCAAACAAAAACTTAAAGAGTGGCCGTAGTTTCAGGATGTTTGCTAAAAAGGAAAAGATGCTTATAAAATTTAAGGGTTATTCTCATAAGCATCAGAAAGTTTTTTGAGTCGTTAATTTTCAACCTTTTCTCCTCACATCAAAATAAAACACATATCATTGCTATTTAGCAGGCCAAAATTCCGCTCGGAGAAATATTTTGTGGGTTGGAAACATCATAATTAATATTAACAGTAAATAGATGGAAGTGGAGATGGAGATCTATTCCTATTAATTTAGTTTTTATTGAAATAAGCCCATTTGCCAATAAACGAGCGTAATGGCACATGCATTCAAACATTTGAAATAAAAAATTAAAGATCGGTTGGATAACAAGGGTTGTTTTTGATAAAATGTGATTTTCTTGTTGAGGAGCTTTCACGATTACATAATGAGGATTTTCACAAGAAATTGTAGAACTTGATAGCTCTTGTGGCAATATTTCTGGATAATAAGCGTTAGGATTAGCCAAATTAATGTTGTTCATACACTTCTATCCTTTTTTTATGAATTTGAAAAAATTTGGATGTATCAAAATATCCATCAATTAGTTCTCTATCAAGTTTAGTAACAAAATGTTGATGAAGTAAATACTTGATTTCTTCCATCGCACGATGATGAACTCTCGCAAAAACCTCCGCTGGTACCATCTTTTCTGCATGCTGTGCACAATCAATAATAGACCAGGATTCAAACGGTAATTTAATATACTGTACTTTTTGAGCAATTAAACAAAAATTTCCCAATTTTGCTTTAGGAAATAAATCAATTAAATAATCGGCATATTCACTGGGTGGAGCAAGTAAATCTGGCTCAATTATTTTTGTTATATTTACAAATTCATAGTTGCAGAAATAATCGAATATAAAAGTCGGGACAAAACTGATCATTTCTCGAGCAAGGCCTTTTTCTAAAAGCTTCATACAGGCTTGATATTCTTGAATGGCTTTAGCGGCAATCTGTTTAGTTTTGTCAAGTTGTAGTGATAATTGGGTAGAATCATTGAAATCAGAAAGGTCTTTGATTTGATAAAAATAAAATTTGTAAAGGCTAAAATTAAAAAAGGCAAACATTTGGATATCCATATCGCTTAAAAACTTTACCTTAGAATAGGAAGAGGGTGCGCCAATATTGTCAAAAAACCTTTTCGTAGCAGCCTTAGTTACAGAAGGGGGGGAAGAAGAAAGGCCTGTTTTACTGTCAATTTGGACATCTTTGTAAAGTTGATCCCAAGAATTAAGAATGTTAAGAGAACCGATAATAACCTCACAGGGATTGTCAATGCTAAGATTAATTGTCATAATTCCCTCCAATTTATCCTATATATTTCAGTTAAAACTTCAACATATTTTTTAATTTTTTTTCATGTTCGTTTTTTTAACTATGCTTTCACGTTTTTAAACGTAGCAATCAGCTAATTTTAAAAGTATTTTACTTTTTATTGCAGTAAAGCCAGATCTCGTACAAAACATATTAAAACAATCAAATATTTTTTAATAAGAAAATTTAATACGCATTTTTTGTTTAAATCTTTATTTTTTTTTATAAAAGCCGTTTTTATATAACTCTAAATCTGTTTTTTATGTTAGGAAATCATATGATAAAAAATTTGCAATTAAAATAATTTACTACGATTAATTGCAAAACTAAACGGCATATAGCCAATTGAAATGAGAATTTAGGTAGTGCTAAATAGGTAAGGCT
>NZ_BASL01000630.1:0-2968 GCF_000648255.1 Candidatus Protochlamydia sp. R18
ATTGTTCATTTAAGTGATGAAATTGGAATCAATTTCTTTACTGGTATTTCTTATTTGAACAAAATCTTTTCAACTATTGATCGATAAGAGCCGTCCTCTTTTTAACTTTAATTAAATATTTAATTTTATTAAAATTGCAATATTTTTTATATATAATATAATTAAAAATTATCCAAATAATTTGGAGGGTAATTATGCATATTCATAATCCAAGTTTTAATCGGCAAACTCTCATTGCCAATGCAGATATTCACCCCTACTATCGATCGAATGTTCATTTAAAATTTTCTGAACGAATAAATTTATTATGCAAAACAATTTTTCAGGGCTTCCTAAACCTATTCTTTAATTATATCAATAGAGATCAGCTTCAGTCTCAATGGAGAGAGATTTTTTGGGGGCGAAAGGAGATTGCCACAACTCTTCCAGAATCTGGTGCATCTTTACCAAGCTGGACTCAAACTTCATGTTTTATCTTCCCTCCTTCCACAAGGATCCGCACCCAAGAAATTATTGATTATCCTAGGGATAAAAACAAACCCTTAGTAAATTCTTTAGCTTCCATAACAAACTTAAACACTTTAAACAACACTTCCCCAAAGGAAATTGAGGCATCCACAATTCAAACTTCCAATTGTTTGCCTTTCTCCCAAGAAGAATTTAAACTGAGATTTCAAGATGAAACATCTCTAATCATCCCTAGTTCTCAACTATCTTTGCTAATGGAAAAATCTCCTTATTTTAAGAGTTTTTGGTCGGGAAATTTTCAAGAAACTCTTCAAGATCCTCTCACTTTGACAAAAAAAGAATTTACTCATCTGGTTAACTGCCTGATGGATGCTAATTTTAAAGCTCCTATGGAAGACATTCCTTCTTTTATTCAACTAGCCGATTATTATCAACTAACAGAAGTTGTGAAAAATTTAGAAGAACAGTTGATTGATGGGTATAAATTACAGAGATTGGAGCTGTTTAATTCCAACGAAGATAGCCTAGTAGAATTAAAAGAACTTTTAAATTTCGCGCAGCAATATCAATTAAAAATTTTAAAAAGTTATTTAGAGTTTACAGTTGTGAGCTCATTATTAAACAAAGCTTTTCTATTATCGGAATTTGAAAAAATTTTAAAGCACTTCTCAAATGAGATAGAAGAACTCAATCTTTCAGAATATGCTTATTTTTTGGCTGACTCTCATCTCTTAGCATTAAAAAATTGTAAAAATTTAAAAGTGCTTCATCTCAAAGCATACAACAATCTCACTGTAGCTGGATTAGTGCATTTGGCATCCTTAACAGCTTTACAGCATTTGAATTTAAATTCGAGTCTGCGCCTGCTCAATCTCACTGACGCTGGATTAGCGCGTTTGACTCCCTTAATCGCTTTACAGCATCTAGATTTAAGCGATTGTGAGAATCTCACTGATCCAGGATTAGCCCATTTGACACCCTTAATCGCTTTACAGCATTTAAGCTTGAACAATTGTAAAAAGCTCACTGACGCTGGATTAGCGCATTTGACTCCCTTAATCGCTTTACAGCATCTAGATTTAAGCGATTGTGAGAATCTCACTGATCCAGGATTAGCCCATTTGACACCCTTAATCGCTTTACAGCATTTAAGCTTGAACAATTGTAAAAAGCTCACTGACGCTGGATTAGCACATTTAACTCCCTTGGTGGCTTTACAGCATTTGAGTTTGAGTTGGTGTCTTAATCTCACTGACGATGGATTAGCGCATTTGACTTCCTTAGTCGCTTTACAGCATTTGAGTTTGAATTGGTGTCCTAATCTTACTGGCGATGGATTAGCGCATTTGACTTCCTTAGTCGCTTTACAGCATTTGAGTTTGAGTTGGTGTCTTAATCTCACTGACGATGGATTAGCGCATTTGACTTCCTTAGTCGCTTTACAGCATTTGAGTTTGAATTGGTGTCCTAATCTTACTGACGATGGATTAGCACATTTAGCCCCCTTAGTGGCTTTAACGCATTTGGATCTGAGTCAATGCGTTAATCTCACTGACGATGGATTAGCACATTTAGCCCCCTTAGTGGCTTTACAGCATTTAGATTTATCTAGTTGCCATAATCTCACTGATGCTGGATTAGCGCATTTGGCACTCTTAGTAAATTTACAGCATTTAAACTTGAGCTATTGTAGAAAGCTTACTGACGTTGGATTAGTACATTTAACCCCCTTAGTGGCTTTACAACATTTGAATCTGAGTGAATGCGTTAATCTCACTGACGCTGGATTAGCACATTTAATCCCCTTAGTGGCTGCTTTACAACATTTGAATCTGAGTGGATGCGTTAATCTCACTGACGCTGGATTAGCGCATTTTAAATTCCTAGTAGATAAATCACATTTAGGTTTACGTTAGTACAAAAACTCTTAATGCTGCTAAATACAGAAATATTATCCAATCAGAAAAAGCTAATAAAATTTAAATAACAAAAAATCTTTGCATGATTTAAAACATTTATTTTCCACAACCCATGTTTGGCATGACATGAGAGATCAAAATGGATTTAATCAACTTATATTGTCGTGTAGATAATTTTTGAAAGTCCTTTGAGAAAAAATGGGATAACACCTAATTGATCATAGCAAGACAAAGCGAAGGCCCTAATTTAAATGATCAATTCCAGAGAGGATGACAATTGTTATTTTATTTCATCAATCGAATGATCGAATATTTAGATAGTGTAGTCACGAGACTTCTGCCCTGCCCATATATAGCAATACATCTATATTTAATTGAATTTAATTGTGCACTTATATGCATATTTGACAAAAGGAATAATCAATGGCTTTTGCAAGATTTGACAATTTGTTTAAATTTAACTGAACTAATTGTTTAAAATTTGCCCAGAAAACTTCAATTGGATTTAAATCAGGTGAATAGGAGGGAAGAAATAAAATTTTACATCCGGCTTGTTCAAGTAGATATTTGGTTTTTTTAGA
>NZ_BASL01000629.1:0-36862 GCF_000648255.1 Candidatus Protochlamydia sp. R18
ACTTTACAACATCTTGATCTAAGCTATTGCCAAAACCTTACCGATGCTGGATTGGCGCATTTGGCTCGTTTAACCGTTTTACAGTATTTAGGTCTAAGTGGATGCACTAATCTCACAGATACAGGATTAGTGCATTTGAGGCCTTTAGTGACTTTACAACATCTCGATCTAAGCTATTGTCAAAAAATCACTAACGATGGATTAGGGCTTTTTAAATCCTTAGCCGCTTTACAGTATCTCAATCTGAATCGTTGTAAAAAGCTCACAGATGCAGGATTAGCGCATTTGTCCCCCTTAGAGGCTTTGCAGCATTTAGATCTGTGGTGTACTAATATCACGGATGCTGGATTAGCGCATTTGTCCCCCTTAGGCGCTTTACAGTATTTGGGTCTAAGTGAATGCACTAATCTCACAGATGCAGGATTAACGCATTTGTCCCCCTTAGGGGCTTTGCAGCATTTAGATCTATGGCGTACTAATATCACGGATGCTGGATTAGCCCATTTGAAACCCTTAGTCACTTTAACGCATTTGAGTCTAAGTGAGTGTGATAATATCACGGATGCTGGATTAGCCCATTTGACATCCTTAGTCGCTTTACAACAATTAAATCTGAGCGGTTGTAAAAACCTAACGGATGCTGGATTAGCCCATTTGACACCTTTAGTGGCTTTGCAGCATCTAGAGCTGACTGGGTGCTATAATTTCACTGATGCTGGGTTAGAACGTTTTAAAACTTTAGCAACTTCACCCAATTTAATTTAAATATTGCGTGAGGTATGGTAATAAAGATTATAAACACCGAAGGCTATAGTAAAAAAGGCACACTTTAGTGCAAACTCTTTCTCTATAACTATATTAAAAAGCTAAATCTCGTTTCAATTTTTTTTGAAGCTGTAATAATCTATTCCAGCCAGCCTGTTTGAATTCAGCCTCTTAAGTCATGTGGGTAAACCAAAGCCATAAAAATATTTACAAAAAGTTCATGTAAATTTCAATTTAAAATACTATAAAACAAATTTTCAATTAAAAGAAGGCCCGAAGTATCTATTCTAATAGCGCGCTGTTTTTGCTCACACATAGAATCATAACAGGTGAATTAAATTGTTCGTCTTTTTCACAGCCGATCTCTTTTTTTGGATCAATAGAATAGGTGTTTGCATTTTGGTTCATTCATTTGTGAAAGAAAAGAAATTTAATCAAAAAATCATTTCAAAAAAAGTTCTTCTTCTCTGGTATCTTAATTGTAAATTAGATATAATAAGGGTCTTTTTAACAGCTAATTTGCCTTCTGGTATTAACTCAAACCTACATGCTATCGAATCTCAATTTTTTAATATTTTGCCGAGGTTACGATTTTGTTACATCACTTGTGAAAAATTAATAAATTACCAAACTATGCTTTTAAGCTAGCCTTCACAGGTAATTTTTTAAATACTAAAACCTGTTTCGATGTGTCATATAATGAAGTTACTTTTACAAAAGATGTTAGTAATCTCAACTTTCGTTAATAGTTAACTCAAAAAAAGTTTATTCAAAGGAGTCTTTATGTCTCAATCAGCCCCTCCAGATTCTGAACGTAAAAAAGCACTTGGCCTGGCCGTTTCTCAAATTAAAAAACAATTTGGTGAAGGTGCTATCATGTCTTTTGGCAAGCACTCTTCTGAAAAAGAAATGAGTGTGATTAAAACAGGTGCTCTTGCTCTGGATATCGCCTTAGGAATTGGCGGTGTTCCACGTGGACGCGTTGTAGAAATTTATGGACCTGAATCATCTGGTAAGTCAACTTTAGCTCTTCATATCGTAGCTAATGCTCAAAAAAATGGGGGGTTAGCTGCTTATATTGATGCAGAACATGCCCTTGACCCTAGTTATGCTGCTAAAATTGGTATTAATTTAGATGATTTGATGATTTCACAACCAGATAGTGGGGAAGAGGCTTTAAACATTGCAGAGATGCTTGCACGTTCTAACGCTGTAGACGTGATTGTTATTGACTCTGTTGCCGCTCTCGTTCCTAAATCTGAACTTGAAGGAGAAATTGGAGATCAATTCATGGGTCTTCAAGCTCGCATGATGTCACAAGCATTAAGAAAATTAACGGCCTCTCTCTCAAAAAGCAATACATGTGCTATTTTTATTAACCAAATTCGAGATAAAATAGGGATCGTTTATGGAAATCCAGAAACGACAACAGGGGGACGTGCCTTAAAATTTTACTCTTCGGTACGTTTAGATATTCGTCGTACAGGAGGAATTAAAGGACCAGATAATTCTGAAATTGGTAACCGGGTAAAAGTAAAAGTTAGTAAAAATAAAATGGCTCCTCCTTTTCAAATTGCTGAATTTGATATCTTATTTAATGAAGGTATTTCTCGTACAGGTTCTGCGATTGATATGGCAACAGAGTATAATATTGTTGATAAAAAAGGGGCCTGGTTTAGCTACAAAGGGCAACGCTTAGGTCAAGGAAGAGAAGCGGTCAGAGAAGAGTTTAAAAATAATCCAACGCTTTTAGAAGAAATAGAAGCGCTAATTTTACAACAGTATAAAGAAAATCGTTCCAAGCCCGCATCCAAAAAAACTTCTATCGGTGCTGCAATAGAAGAAATTGAAGGGGCATTGAACGAATAATTCGTTCTATCGATGTTGGATAAAGCTAATTCTTTATTCAGCATCGATTTAAAGGCTATACTTTGCATACCTCATGTATAACAGCCTTTTCTATCGTTTATAGCTAGAGTCATCTTGCGAATCAGGTTACTTCTCCCAAACTCACAAAACTCAAGAAAGAAGTTGTACTTGCTCAATAAGAAGGCAAGTTAAAGCTTGAAGATCTTCTGATTGAAGATCAAGCGCAGTTAGTGTTTGATTAAATTGATGAATTTCGTCATGAAATAATTGAGTCGCAGCTGGTTTACCGTAAACATTTGCAAAATTCATTGTGTGATCATGAAAGGAGTCTTGCTTCATGTCTCCCAAGTCATCGGCAATTTGAAAAGCCATTCCAAAGTGTCCTGCACATTTTTTCACAAGGGGCAATTTTTCCAAAACCCCTCCTCCAAAAATCCACCCTAAGACAAAAGAAATTTCAAATAACGTAACCGTTTTCTTTTCAATCACTTCTTTTAAAGTCTTTAAAGAAAGATTAGGAGGATTTAAATCTAAATATTGTCCCCCTGTTGCCCCTAAAATTCCCGTATTTTGCGCTGCATTTTCTAAAGCCAATACACATAAACGCTCTTTTTGATTAACGTAGGGGTGTGCACTATCTTTCAAAATCGCGGTATTCCGAGCTAAGCAGGCGTAGCCAGCGGCAATCAAAGTATAGGTCGCCAAAAGAGAAGTCGATTCCCCAAAAATTTTATGTAAGGTAGGAGCATTTCGCCGTTCATCATCGTTATCCATACAAGGCAAATCATCTGCAATCAAAGACGCTGTATGAAAGTATTCTACACATAAAGCAGCTTGTGAAACATCGACTTGAAAGCCAAGAGCTTTAGCAATCATCAAAACGAGAGCAGGTCTAAATCGTTTTCCACCATTTAGTAACGCATATTCACAAGCATCTCTTAATGGTGTTTTATCACCCAAACAATCCATATTATTTTGGATAATTTGTTCAACATGAGACTTATAAGGTTCTAAAATTGAACGAAAAGACGGTTTGGTTGTTTGCATAAAAGCTCAAATAAAAAAAGTATTTTGAAGGAATTCTGGCTGTTATTATAGGCAATAAAGCATTAATTGAATAGTGATACATTTTTTCTGGCGGTCAAGTTTTCTGAAAAAAAAGTTGTGCTGATGGCGAATTTATTTTCCAAAATTCCAGGTGATTAAAACAAGTTTTAAATTAATAAGAAGAAATTCGAACTTGAGAGCTAGGTTTGACGATAGAACGATGGGGAATCCAACCGCCGATATTTAAACAAGGGTAAGCTCTAACGTCCATTCCAATCAAAGAACCAGGATTTGTGACTGTATTGCAACCGATTTGACTTCTATCTCCAATAATCGCTCCAAATTTACGAAGCTGAGTATTGAAGTGTTGATGTTTATAAACAACAGAGACGGTTTGTTGATCTAATTTAAAGTTTGCACATTTCGTCCCTGCGCCTAAATTCACATCATGTCCTAAAATAGTATCTCCCACGTAAGCAAAGTGAGCTGCATGCGCACGATTTAGAAATAAGCTATTTTTGACCTCAGTATCATGCCCTATCACGCAATAGTCTCCTGTAATGACATGGCCTCTAATATAAGCGCCATGCCGAATCACACAATGATTACCAATCCAACAAGGACCTTGAATATAGGCGCCAGGCTCCACAATTGATCCTTCTCCAATAGTAATTTCTTCTGGACGAATTAAATAGGCTTGAGGAGAAATAGAACCTAAGAGCACACCTAATTTTAATTTCTTTAAATAAGAAGCTAATCGAGTTAAAATAATCCAAGGTGCCGGATCTTTTTCAAAAAGAGCGGTATGAGTGAAGGTAGAGAGATTGAAGAAATCAGAAGATTTAATATCCATAGATTGACGATTGTTTCCAAAGCACAGTTAATAAGATTCTAAATCTTCTCATGAAGCAAATAAGATTTCCACAGCTTTCTCTAAAGAAGAATATATTATATATAAAGTTCTTCTTCTTCTTTAGATGGTGTGGAAAAGTTGATAAGTAAGTGAATAATCGAGATAAATGCTCTGTTAATAATCTGTTTAAAACAAGTTGAAAAGTTAGGCTTTATTAACATAAAAAAAATCATCGACCTTTTATCAACGATGTTGCCAACATAAAAAGCGTACTTATGAACGCATTTTATTTGTGCAAAGATGGTATTTTTTCATTCATCCTTTCGCAGATAAGGTCGGATGATAATGAAAGTTTTTAGTGTTTCTAATCATCAGTATAACTATTTATTTTAAAGAAAAAATTCATGTTATTTCCCATTTCCAAACAAGCACTTTCTTGCCCTCATTTTGATTCGTGTGCCGGGTGCTCTCATCAGCTTTTTGTTGAACCACCCATTTGGCGTGAAGTGATTGAAAATTTTGAAGAAACATTAAATCCTGTTTTGCATCAAAGAGCGTTAACAGGTTGGAGATGTCGGGCGAAATTAGCTGTGAGAGGAACAAAACAAAATCCTATCATAGGATTATTTAAAAAAGGATCTCACGAAGCGCTAAATATCCCATTTTGTTTAGTTCATCACCCTCGCATTAATCAAGCGGTTACTATGATTCAAAACTGGATGGAAAGACATCAATTAAATCCTTATCAAGAGCACTCACAAGCCGGAGATTTGCGCTACTTACAATTTGTTGTTGAGCGAGCAAGTGGAAAAGTTCAAATAACGTTTGTTTTAAATTTTAAAGATTTTTCTTCGCCAGAATCCCAGATATGGCGCAAGCTTCTCCTAGAATTGGCTCAGGAAATGACAAATGTGTTTTGGCATTCTATTTGGGTAAATTTTAATCCCCATGCTACGAACACAATTTTTACAGACAAATGGGAGAAAGTGTGGGGTGAGCCTTATTTGTGGGAAAGTTTTGATGGTGTCAAAATTTGTTTTCAACCCTCTAATTTCGCTCAAGCTAACCTTGATCTTTTTGAAAAGCTGTTAAAAAAAGTAAAATCATGGGTTCGGGAGAAGGCTAAAGTTGTCGAGTTTTTTGCAGGAGTGGGAACAATTGGGTTGTCTGTTGCCGCAAAATGTACTTGGATTAAATGTGAAGAAATCAATCCTCACTCCAAAGAGTGCTTTTACTACGCAAAGCAACAATTATCTAGTGAAATTAGCCAAAAAATTATGTTTTATACAGGATCTGCGGATGAAAATTTAAATCTACTACAAGGTGCTGATACTGTGATTGTAGACCCTCCAAGAAAAGGATTGAGTCGAAAGTTTATCGAAGGTTTAACGCAATCTTCTGTCGATCAATTGATCTATGTAAGTTGTGGATGGGATTCTTTTAAAAAAAATAAGGAGACACTTATTTCTCAAGGATGGAATCTAAAAAAATTAGAGGGGTATAGCCTTTTTCCTGGTAGCGAACACATTGAATTATTGACTCTTTTTGAAAGATGAGTTTTTGAGATAAGCAAACATGGATTCAGTGAAACTTTAAAAAATTTATTAAATGTTGATTGAAATGACAACTAAAGTTTGATACAAATCGATAAAACGAATTAATTCATGGAAAAAATGGAAAATTTTGCGCCCATGCTTTCGCATGGTGAAATTTTATTACGTTTAATGTTAGCTGCAACAATGGGCGGTTTAATCGGCCTAGAACGAGAACGCACAAGTTGGTTTGCTGGTCTCAGGACGCATATGTTAGTTTGTATGGGATCGAGTTTATTGATGATTGTGTCTCAATATGGATTTAATGATGTGTTAAGGTCGCAATTAATCGTTTTAGATCCCTCACGTGTGGCTGCTCAAGTCGTCAGTGGAATTGGATTTCTGGGTACTGGCACTATTTTATTTTGGAAAAATACGATTAAAGGATTAACGACTGCAGCTAGCTTATGGGCTGTTGCTGCGGTTGGCCTTTCTATTGGAGGAGGTCTTTATTTAGCCGCTATTTCCATGACGGTGATGATTTTTATTGTTTTAGCATGTGTCAAACCATTGGAAAACTATTTATTTAAAAAAAAGTTTTTTAAAGAAATTCGATTTACAATGAAACCCACAGTTTCTATTTCATCTATTGAAGATGTTTTAATTAGGATGCAGTTGCGATTAGATTTAACTAATTTTCAAATTGAATCAGAAGGTGAAAAGGAGTTGGTTCGATTATATTTTAAATCTGTTTCTAATATTAATACTTTATCCGTTTTAGAAGCTCTAAAAGAGCTTCCAGGTATCGAAACAATTGAAGTGATCGAATAAATTTGATCCTGATTTTGGCATGCTCTATAAACCTATTTTATTTTCTCCAACGTGATCAATTGATAAAATAAATCTGGAAACAAATTTAAAATCTAAAGTTGAAGATACTTCAGTGTGAAAGACTTTAAGAAGTTTTTTAGTCGAGATTATAGTCTATATAGACTATTCAGGGAATTGTTTCGTATTTGTTGCCCAAAACCTAATTTATTCGATTTGACATTACCTCATAATTAAGTCCATTTTAAAGTAAAAAACTTACTATCTCAACAGCAACTGATCCGTTACTATTTTATTTCAGTTTAACTGCTTTAATCTTAGCTGCAAAAGTTAAACCTGGTGCAGAGACCTTCGCAAATATCAAGGATAGATTAAACCCTAAATTGAATGTCCCTTGGAAATTACAACGTTACACTAATCTTTTAAATCAAATCCAAAAACTTGGAAAAAAGGAATTTGATATTTTATTTGATCAAGATCTAGTCAAAGAACTTCCTAAACCATTTTCTTTTCAACTTAGAAATAGTAAGGACTGTAATATGGTTCATTAGCTCCTTCTCAAACTCCATATGAAGATTGCCAAGAAATTTTTGTTCCCACTCTTAGGAATATTTTAAAGGTGTTCTCTCAATTAAATTCTGAAAAAATTAAATAAACTTCAGTTAAACATAGTCTTGAGAGTGCTTCATTCAATGTTTCAAAAACTATATTAATATTTGGTAATTAGATATAGCGTCCATAAAGGAATAAAACTGATTTTTGAAAAAGTAATTTTGAAAGTTAAGTAATATGTTTATTCAAAATCAATTTTAAACCAACCAGCTAAATAACAAATAGCAATTAGGAATATAGGCTTATCGATTTGAGTTGTGAAAATTGAGATTTTGGCTGAAAAGTTTTTGTATACTATATCCATTGATTAAAATCTCAATTTTCACAGATGAGTATGCAACAATAGATTAATTATCAAATTTGATGCGTTGAATAAATGCTAAAAATCACAAACAAACGCAGGATTTGGCTTCATGAACTTGTCTTTTAGGTTTTTTTCTTTGTTTTTGCTTCTCAGTAATGACCATTTAGATTATTAATTCGAAGCAAAAACAAGGCCTCAAGCAAAATTTTCTCTACTATTGGGCATATGAATTCCAAATTGTTTTAAGACGATTTACATAATCTGCTTCTTCTTTATGAAGCTCTTCCAATGCCTTTTCAGCTAAATTTATTTTATCAAAATAAATTTCTGTTTCTTGCTTTTCTTTTTCGTCATTTTTAAGCTTTGCTTCTAGTTCTTGAATATCTTCTTCATCTCGCTGTTCCTCTTTATTAGCTTCTAGTATGGCGTTATCTTCCTCAATGATCTCCTGGTACTCTTTTATTCGATTTACTAATTTCATGAGAACTTCCTGGATTTTTCTTTTTTCCAATTTATGATTAGAGGCCATTTGAACGTCATCTAAGCTTGGTAAAATAACTTGAATATATTCACTGTGAGTGCGATCTTTAACTAATTTCAATAAACTTTGCATAATCAAAACGCGTGTGTTCCAATAACGATCTTCATTTTTTACAACGTTCTGAACAACTTTAGTATCAGGTAATATTTTTAGTACTGTATTTACTGTTTTTGAAACCCTATCCTCATCTTTGCAACGCAAAAGATTAGCGAGAGCTTTGGTGGCTAACATTCGGACATTATCCGAAACTTCAGAATCTTTATTTTTAATCAAATCCAAGAAAATGGTGGCTAAACATATAGTGTATTCTTTTCCTTTTTCTTGGAAATTTTTGAGTCTCACTTCAATAATATCTTTAAAGTCTCTTTGTTTTTTAATACCTGCAGAAAGCCAGCGTAGCTCCAGAACAGGAGGATACCATTCATAAACCCAATCTTTCTTAGCTTCTTTAAGGAATCCTTTAGAACCTTTTAGAACCCCAAAAAATGAAGTTCCTTCAGCTGATTCTCCAATATCAAGCAAATGACCAGAATATCTCTTCAAAGCACTCTTGACAACTTTTAAGCATTTTGCTGCCTGCTCTGCACAACGATATTCAAATCGTGCGCCAATTTCATTTTCTGGCAAAAGAGAAAGTATAGCTGTAGAATTTTCAATCATTGCATTTCGGGTTTTTTTTAAAATTGCCAAAGAGTCTTGACGATGATAATATTGAAAACAGGTGAGCTCTATGAAGATTCGATATACTTTGCTAAGAGATTTAAGTAAAGCTTCAGTATGCTGAACGATCTCCAAAGAAAGAGTGTCATTTAATACACAAACAACAGGTAAGATATTCTTTTTAATAATTGGCTTTTTGTTAATTTCGGCAATTAATAATTTGAGACCTTCTTGGTAAAGGCTACTTGCCTCTTGTTTTGCCTTCTTATAGTCAAACTGTCCCTCTGTTAGACAACTATTAATACTATAAGCTCCTTCTGTTACGGACTGAAGACTAGTACTATTTATCATAAAAACCTCTCCCTTTAATAAAAACTTTGTTTAAAAATTTTCTAATTTTAAGCAAATTATCTTAAAATTTTTTTTATTTATTCATATAGTCCCGATAAGAAAAAAGCTCCCCATCGATCAGGTCTTTCTCGTGCTTTTTCAATGCCCACTAGCATGGCTTTTTGTAAGGCTTGAGCCTTATTGAGTTTTTCCACCTCTATACCTAAGAGGTGGCGATAAAACGTTTCGACCATCTGAAGGGTTAGATCACTATCTGGCAGTCGCCAATAAGTTGCAATCGTTGATAACGCTCCAGCGGCGAGAAAGGACCAGACAGGGCCGACACTTCCTTCCTCGTGAAGTTTACCTCTGCCAGAGAAACAGGCGCTCATAAAAACCAATTCTGCTCGAAGAGCAAGCACCGCAATTTCTTGTGCATGAAGATAGCCTTGGGGATGACTTTCGTCAGGAGTTAGCTTGAAAAGGCCTTCGAAAACAGAATGGGGATCAAGTTTTTCATCCGGCTTTTTGCCTGTCGATCCATGACAGGCCAGATGAATCCAACGCGCATCTGGTATTCCCTCGACAACGTGTTGAACTGTAGCGCTGTCTTGTAAGAGAATTCTTTCTGGAGCTGTTTTAAGCAGAGGGGCGACAATTGTTCGAGCTTCTTTTTCTGCAAACTTTAGTTGGCTTCCGGACGTGTTGGGATTTCCAATAACGAGAGAGTCTTTGGAAAAGTCTTTAGGAAGTTGATCCAATAATGTTAGGGCTTGAATCGAGGGGGCAATCGAAAGTGGATGTTTTTCAATCAAATAGGTTCCCTCTTTGTCTAAAAATGCGGCGAAGGGAATTTGAGCGAGATAACCATCGGGAATAATGGTGACGACTTGTTGGGGGTCTTTAGGGAAATAGGATTCAATTGGCGCAATAAGTATTTCATACCAATTCTTAAGGCGTTTTTTAAAAGTTTGCGAATTTGAGAGATGAGTATTCTCCTCTGACTCCCCACGAGTTAGCTCTTCTAGAAAAGATGACAATGGTGTTTTAACAGTTCTTGCCTCTGCAATAAAAGGAAATGTTTGAAAAAGTTTATTCGTTTCTTTAACTTCTTCTGTCAAAATTCCAAGAGGCAACGGCTGGCAGATGATTTCGCCGTCAGAAGGGATAATCCATACGGTAATGCTGTCTGTACTTTCGGAAGCAAACGAGTAAACGATCAAGCAAGTGTTCATTTTGTGGGCAAGAGCTTGCATTTCCTGGATTGTGGCTCCAGGAGTTAAAAAATCATCCTTTTGAAGCTGAATTTTTTTTGTAAGAGCAGAGACTAAGGCTCGCGAACGTCTAAAATCTGTGATTTGCAAGGCTTCCTCAGTTTTCCCCTGTTTTAAGAGAAGATGCTCCAGGCTTAAAAGTGTACTTGCTTGCTCTTCAAAAAAAGTAATCTGCCACTGACTATGACTTTTAAGCTCTTGATGTAATGCATCAGAAATGGCGATGCTTTTGCGATAATTTTCTTCTGCTAGCCCAAGATCAGACTCTTTATATATTATCCCTAAATTATGATAACCTAATGCTTCGTTAAGGCGATCTTTTGATGCTTGAGATAAGCAAATAAATTTTTCAATGCATTGAATCGCCTGCTCTTTGTTTCCCAGAGCATCATAACATAGACCTAGGCCAAGGAGAATGCCTTTTTTCGTATCTTGATTACCAATCTTATTGGCTTCTTTATAATATTCAATTGCTTCAGAAAACCTACCGGAGGAAAAAAGAATCTGGCCAAAATTTTTTAAAAAATTGGCTCGATTAGGGTCACCTTTTAAGATTTCTGATGCTTTGTGATAATATTTTATGCCCTCAGAATAATTTTTTTCATCACAAAAGGCACTGCCGAGATTGGCATATGCTACTCCCAAGTCGTTTAAATCAACATCTGCTTTTTCAGCGAACTTTACCGCTTGCGTACAATAATCGATTTTTCTCGCGTGATCTCCAAGCGCACCATAAATGGTTCCCAGGATTCCTAACGCGGAAAATTTAATTCCTTGTGCTTGAAATTCATCTACTTGAACTGACGGATGTTGGATTAGCTCTAAAATTTTTTCTGCATGGTAAATAGCTTTTCCATATCGACCAAAATTTTTAAAAAATGTGGCTAATTTTTGATGAACTATCATTGCCATAAGAGGGTGGTTACCTTGAGGAAGAATTTCAAGCGCTTTTCCATAGGCTTCTTCTGCTTCTTTGTACTGTTTGGCCCTAGCATGGGCTTCACCGATCCCAGAGTAGATTAAAGCTTGTTCAGTTTTTTCTTCTGTTAGTTTCAGTGTGGCTTGATAATATCGAATCACCTCTTCATTATTACCTATGTGAGTATAAACATCTGCAAGGGCGCCAAGAAACTGCTTTTCAATTTCAGAATCTTGTAACGTTTGTGCTATAGTCAGAGCTTTTTGATAAAAAGGAAGCGCGAGCTCATTTTTTCCTTGCGCTACGTAAAGATAACCTAACTTTTTTAAAGAAATAAATATCGCATCATGATCACTCAACTCGACCGCTATTTTTAATACCCTTTCACTATGATCAATAGCCATTGAATACCGTCTAAGAAGTTGATTCCAGTCTGCAAGATTTCCATGCATCTGCATGATTTTAACAAGAAACTCTTCTTTCTGGGATGTTTTCGGAAGTTCTTGTATTAAAAAATTTAAAATAATTTCTGCATGGAAAATGGCGCGAGGAAAATCTTTTTGGATCCCGTAAAAATCTGCTATGATTTCTAAAAGTGTTAAAGATATTTCTCCGCTTTTATGAATGGCAGATTTTTGTTCCTCAATTTCTTTTGCGACAGCTTCAGGTAGGGGTTCGAAAAGCCTTAAAACAAGCTTTTCTAAATTTGTTGGAATAGACTTGTCAATTTTTTCCTCACTAGCTAATTGATTAAGGCTGTCTTTCCAGCGCTCCATATGGCTTAGAATGGCGTTTTTATTTTGAATTAGGAGGTTAGCGCAGTGATTGCCAAATTCGAGATGGGGAAGCAACCATAGATGCTCTAGGATACTTTGATAGATCGAGCAGATAGGAATGAACAAATTAAGTTCATTTGATTTTAATTTTGTTTCCATGATTTCACTGACGATTTCTTCTAAATGAATTAACTGTTGAGCTTGATCATGCTGAATATCGTACAAAAATGTTGCAAAATCGAAAACAGGCGCTATCCTCTCTACTATTAAATTTTGAATCTCTTCTATCTCTAATTTTAGCAGGCGACATAAACATTCACGTTGGACACCTATGTCTTCTAATTGATTGATCTCTTCGAGGAGCAATTTGGCACTGACGAATATATCCTCTTCCGAATTGGATTTTGTGTTATAGGCCTCAATTAAACCTTTTACATGATCTAATAGGGATAGTGTGGGTAGAAGGGGATAATGAAGATAGTAGGGAGTGCTAAATTTAACTGACTCTACGTGCATAGCTCAATTCCTTAAAAAAATAAAATGTTAAAAATATTTTTATTTTATGAAAATAAATAATCAAGCTATAAACGGCTAAAGTAAAATTTTATTTTAGAATAGAGAAATTTAAGAACAATAACGCTTAATAATTTTATTACTGATAAGTATGTATAAAATCATATTGAGTATATATGTATAGTTGAAAATACAATTTTAGCTGAAATCTTTATAAACCATTTTTCTGACTATAAGTTAGTTAGGTAAGGTGAAAATTCTTTTAACTTATTTATTCATATAGTCCTGATAAGAAAAAAGCTCCCCATCGATCAGGCCTTTCTCGTGCTTGCTCAATGCCTACTAGCGTGGCTTTTTGTAAGGCTTGAGCTTTATTGAGTTTTTCCATCCCTATGCCTAAAAGGTGGCGATAAAACGCCTCGACCATTTGAAGCGTCAACTCTGTGTCTGGCAGTCGCCAATAAGTTGCAATCGTTGACAACGCTCCAGCGGCGAGAAAGGACCAAACAGGGCCGACAATTCCCTCTCCGTGAGGTTTGCCCCTGCCAGAGAAACAGGCGCTCATAAAAACCAGCTCTGCTCGAAGACTTAGCATCGCGATCTTTTGTGCATAAAGATATCCTTGAGGATGCTCTTCATCGGAGGTAAGCTTGAAAAGCCCTTCGAAAACAGAATGGGGATCAATTTTTTCATCAAGTTTTTTGCCTGTCGATCCATGACAGGCAAGGTGAATCCAGCGTGCATCTACCATTCCCCCGACGACGCCATGAACAGTAGCCTTGTCTTGTAAGAGGATTTTTTCTTGAGCTGTTTCAAGTAGAGGAGCGACAATTGTTTGAGCTTCCTTTTCCGCAAACTTTAGGCTGCGTTCAGATGTGATAGGATTCCCAATGACGAGAGAATCTTTGGGAAAAACTTTAGGCAGTTGATCCAATAATGTTAGGACTTCAATCGAGGGAGCAATCGAAAGTGGATGTTTTTCAATCAAATAGGTTCCCTCTTTGTCTAAAAATGCCGCGAAGGGTATTTGAGCAAGATAACTGTCGGGAATAATGGTCACCACTTGTTGAGAGTCTTTAGGAAGATAAGATTCAATTGGCGCAATAAGTATTTCATACCAATTCCTAAGGCGATTTTTAAAATTTTTCAAAGTTTCTGTGTTAAGACTATCACTAGATTCTCCTCGAGTTAGTTCTTCTAGAAAATCTGACAATGGTGTTTCAATAGTTCTTGCCTCAGCAATAAAAGGAAAGGTTTGAAAAATCTGTGTTGCTGCTTTAACCTCTTCTGTCAAAATTCCAAGAGGCAGCTTCTGGCAGATGATTTTGCCCTGAGAAGGAATAATCCAAACGATTATATTGTTCATGTCTTCAGGAGAAAGAGAATAAACAATAAAGCAAGTGTTCAGCTTTTGGGCTGTAGCTTGCATTTTTCGGGTTGTGATTCCGAAAGGCAATGAGTTGTCCTTTTGACACTTGAATTTTTCTGTAAGGGCAGAGACTAAAGCGCGCGAGCGTCTAAAGTCTGTAACTTGCAGAGCTTCCTCAATTCTCTTTTGCTTTAAGAGAAGGGTTTCCAGTCTTAAAAGCGGCAGCACTTGCGATTCAAAAAAGGTAATCTGCCAGTGACTATGATTTTTTAACTCTTGATGTAATAAAACATAAATTTCAATGCTTTTGCGATAACTCATCTCTGCTAGATTAGGATCAGACTTTCTATATAGTTGTCCTAAATGATAATAACTTATCGCTTCGCTGTGGCGATCTCCTGACGCTTGAGATAAACAAATAGATTTTTCGATGCTTTTTATTGCCTCATCTTTATTTCCGATGGCTTCATAGCATAAACCTAGGCCATTGAAGCTAAATTTTTTTATCTCTGAATTGCCGATCGCATTTGCTTCATTATAATATTTAATTGCGTCAGCAAACCTAATGGAGAGAAAAAGAGTCTGTCCTAAATTTACTAAAATTTTGGCTCGTGTAAAAGCCTCTTTTATCATTCCTAATGCTTTGATATAATACCTTATACTCTCAGGATAATTTTCCATATGGCAATATGTACTACCTAAATTGGCATATGCTATTCCCAAAAAAGCTGGAAAAAAATATGCTTTCTTAGCAATCTCTAAAGCTTGCATTTTATAATCAAGTTCTTTTTTGTAATCTCCAATATTACCATAAATGCTTCCAAGTACTGTTAAAGCATTAAATTTAGGCCTAATTGCTTCCGAATCCTCTTTTTGAATTGATGGATGTTGGAGTAGCCCTAAGATTTTTTCAGCCTGGGAAATAGCTTTTCCATATCGGCTAAAATCATTAAAAAAAGCGGCTAAGTCCCCATGAATTTTTATTTCGGCAAGAAAGTTATTTTGTGGAAGAATCTTAAGTGCCCTTTGATATGCCTCTTCAGCTGGCTGATAGCGTTGAGAGTTAGCATGGGCTTGGCCTATTCCAGTGTAAATCAAGGCTTGTGTGGACTGGTCTTCTGTCAAATTCAATGCAGCTTGAAAACATGAAATTGCCTCATCATTTTTATCAATGACAAGATAAGCATGTGCAAGATCGACAAAAGCTAGGCTTTCACTTTTAGGATCTTGTAGCGATTTGGCGATAACTTGAGCTTCTCCATAAAGAGGAAGCGCTTGCCCACCTTCTCCTAGCTCCAAGTAAATTTTACCCATATTCCTTAAATAAATAAATATGGCATAAGGATCATCCAACTCGCGCGCTATTTTCAATGCCTTTTTATTGTAATCAATAGCCATTGGATACTCGTTAAGAAGTTGATACCATCTTGCCAGATGTCCATGAATGTGCATGATTTTAACAAGAAACTCTTCTTTCTGGGATGTTTTCGGAAGTTCCTGTATTAAAAAATTTAAAAGAATTTCTGCATGGAAAATGGCGCGAGGAAAATCTTTTTGGATCCTGTAAAAATCTGCTATGATTTCTAAAAGTGTTAAAGATATTTCTCCGCTTTTATGAGTGACAGATTTTTGTTCCTCAATTTCTTTTGCAACATCTTCAAGTAAGGGTTCGAAAAGCCTTAAAATAGCCATTTCTAAATTTTTTGGAATAAAACGACTAATTTTCTCCTCGCTAGCCAATTGATCAAGGCTGTCTTTCCAGCGCTCCATCTTGCTTAGAATAGCGTTTTTATTTTGAATTAGGAGGTTAGCGCAGTGATTGCCAAATTCGAGATGGGGAAGCAACCAGAGATGCTCTAGTACACTTTGATATAGCACGCAGATAGAAACTACAAAATTAAGTTCGTTAGATTTTAACTTTGCTTCCATGATTTCACTGATGATTTCTTCAAGATGAATTAACTGTTGAGCTTGATCATGCTGAATGTCATAGAAAAGCGTTTTAAAATCAAAAAGAAGCGCTACTTCTTCTACTATTAAATTTTGGATCTCTTCTATCTCCAATTTTAGCAAGCGGCATAAACATTCACGCTGGACACCTATGTCTTCTAATTGTTTGATCTCTTCAAGGAGTAGTTTGGCACTGATGGCTATATCCTCTTCTGGATTGGATTTTGTTTTATACGCCTCAATTAAACCTTTTACATGATCTACTAGGGATATTGTGGGCAGATGGGGATAGTGAAGATAGTAGGGTGTGCTAAATTTAGCTGACTCTACATGCATAAGCTCAACTCTTCAATTAAATAAAATGTTAAAAATATTTTTATTTTAAAAATAAATAGCCAGATTTTAAAGAATAGCATGATTTTCTACTTTCTGTTGGAACTTTTTTGTGGGGTAATGTCAGATTTTTGCAATGCTGAATGGTTAAAAGTGCTACGAGGAGACGTTTTGCTTGGAGTTGTTAGCGATTGTTGCATTTGAGAAATTTGCAAAAAATGCTTCAACTTACAGGTTTAGGAGAGCAAGTGGGGTCAGGATTTTTTAAAATATATAAAAAAATTGGGATGACCATCATTGGAAAAATCCTGAATTAATGGAAAAATTTGAATTTAATCAAACTGTGCTTATACGGTGATAACTCTATTTCACTAACAGAAAATGTCGTTTTTCAATTAAAAGAAGAATTGAGAAAAAAGTTGAATGGAGTGAGTATCATAACTTGATCGTAGAAGATTTGTTTATTAGCAAACAACCCGCTCAATTTATGGATGAAAACCATGCAAAGATAGTTTCTGAAGCAATTAGAAATCTATCAATAGCACATGGTAAACCAGCACTTATTGTTATTGACACTCTAGCACGAAATTTTGGTGGTGGAGATGAAAATAAAACTCAAGACATGAACAAATTTATTTTTTCTATCGACATGTACATAAGACTTCCTTTTTCATGCTGTGTACTCATCGTCTATCACACTGGGCATAATGAATAAGGATCGAGCGAGAGGGGCTATGGCTTTAAAGGGTGCTTTGGATGCGGAATATTGTGTTAAGAAAAAGCATGAATTGATTTCAATGACCGCTACAAAAATGAAGGAAACTGAACTCTCCCTTCTCCCATTTCGTTTCGCTTGGTTCCTATTAGTATTGACGTTGTAGATCACAAAGGAAAAAAATTCAAGTCGCTGTTCTTGAGCCTAAATGTGCTGTGGTGAAATGCGACGTTGCGGTGCTCCATTTTCATGATTTTTCATTTATTGAAGCTGGTAGCCTTATACTTTTATCGGCTAAAGATAATGATGAATCGATACCAAAAGGTTTCTTATATCGGTTCGATATTTTTAGATCAACTTGGTGTTCAATTTAAGCTACCGATTGATTTTTGTTAGGAGATCCGAAAACAATGACGGAAGAGCTTCAACATTCTCTTTGCGTAAATTTTTTAAATACTCACTCCAAAAACTTTGCATACGGATAATTTCATTCTCTTGAAAAGAAATGGGCAAAAGTAACTTTGTTTCTCGATGTTCGAATACAATCTGAATGACGTTCTCTAGGCTCTTAAATGAGGGAAGTGCAGATAATGCTATCATAGAATAGATGTCATGAAAATCCTTCATACGACTATTGAAAGATCCTCGGTATATGATAGTCTCTAACTTTTCAGCAAAGATGAATTCTTTCGGATAGCAAGCTAGTTCGACGCTGTCTTCAAAAAAATCACCTTTTGAGTAATTTGTGAGTCTAATTTTATATTCAATAGGCTCAACAATATCTCCAAAGCCGATATCTATTGCGACCTTAAATCGTGTACGACCAAAATAAGCCATTATAGAAATTTCAACGCCTGGATAACCCATGTGAGGATGGGTTAATTCGCTAGCCTTGACTTCTTTAAAGATGAATTCATCATTGAGGTCGATCCCCGCAATTTCTTCAAAAACAACCTGCAAAGATGAGACTTGATTGCTGATTTTTTTAGCTAAAAAATCCAAATCGGTTGTTTCTCTGCCAATTTCTAGGTGTCTAGACAGGAGGGCACCGCCCTTCAATACAAATTGAGCACGATATTTTGAACTAGCTAAGCGGACAAGGAAGCGTTCTAATGTCAGAGATTGCCAAAGATCGGCAGGATCTCGATTTTTTTCTTTTGCGATAGTTCTAAGTTTAGCTTTAAATGATTTTTCTAAGTCTGTTGTCTGTCATGTCGTACAAGATAAGATGTAAGGAGTGATATCCACTCGTAATTTTTTAGCATAAGCGCCCAATTTTTTCAGATCTGCCTTATTGGCAGTATTTTTTAAGTAATTTTTAAGAGCTTTGATAGCGATTTCTTTACTAAGGTAGCGGAAAGCATCAATAATGCAACGTTCTTGATTAAAAATCTTTACCTTATATTCCCCTAAAACAATTTCACTGTTTCCCAGAGAAATGTTACGCATTCTAATGATTTTTGTATTTGGCCTTTTAGGAGCATAGGATTCATGAGGAATAGCTATCCAAATTTCTCTCATTACCTGATCTGTCAATTCATAGTAGCAAAGAGCAGAAATCAGGCAGATGACTCCTTCTGGAATACTCGCTGCTATTAACCCTAAGTTTTCCCATTGAAAGTCCACTTCAGGTTCATACTCGCTAAAGCGATATGTCCCTGGGTAAATTCTTTCTAAGATACCTTTTTTGACTAAATAAGCGATGGCGTGTCTTGGCACATTCAGATCAGCAGCTTGTTCGGCTGTGAAGAAGGGAATATGTTGAAAAGGCTCAAGCTGTTTAGCGTATTTTGAATGTCTCATAACTTAATTCTACAAAATCTACCCAATTCAGTCAAATGGGTAGTTTTTATATATTTTTAGGAGGGAATAGTCTTTATTCATATTTTCCCTTAAATAATCAAAAGAAATAGACAGTCTCCAAAAAATATAAATTTTTTGTTAGAGAGATTTAGCATAAATACCTCATATCTTGGATTGCATCATTCACCACCTATCTACCACCTGCACCTGCGCTAAAAACACAAAAGGCAATCTCAACGAGATTGCCTTTAAGTAATTGATATAAAAGAATCTGGGTGAGAAGATTTGAACTTCCGACCCCTTGCACCCCATGCAAGTGCGCTAGCCAAGCTGCGCTACACCCAGATAAAAGATTATATTTTGATGAGACCTTCAAATTGGAGTTTAGTTTCGAACATTCTGACTGCCTATGCGTTGATTGTTTTTAGCTCATAAGTCTTTCTAAATTCTTCCATGCAAAGATCATCTAGCGCTATGAAGACACTATTTATAATGGTCTTCTCTCCATTTTTAGGATTCATAATAATTGAACAATCAGCACCAAACAATTTCAAGATTGCCACCAATTTCCTAGTGGGGAGCCCGCACAATATCGTATCATCAAGCATCTTTCACATTTCGTTTTAGTTCGACACCAAGAGGGCTATAATCCCAAAAATTGCTTAATCCTCCATAAATTTTAGAAGATTAAAAAATAAAACCACGTAGCTTACACAGCCTAACCAGTTTTTCCATTTTTCCTACAGTTTTAACTTCAGCCCTATAAATTCCTTTCATTCTCAGAGATTTGAAATAATAATAAATACTTTACAGATGTTTAATTGAATCAAAATTTAATCAAAAACTTTTCCTCTTTTCACTCAATTTCTTAAATCAAATAACAAAATCCGGCAAAATCCGGCAAATGTGTTGCCGGATTTTGCCGGATTTTGCATAATTTTAGAAAAATAAAGTAGGTTTTATGGATATTGAAATTCTTATTAAACAGCCTGAATCAAAGATATTAGAATTTAAAAGCGACCTTTCTTCCCTAACGCCTATTCTTAAAACTATTGTTGCTTTTGCTAATACGGCGGGAGGAATTATCATTATTGGATGCTCTACATCGAGAGTTATTACCGGAATAAAAAATATTTTTAAGGAAGAAGAAAGGCTTGCTAACGCAATTTCAGACAGTATTCATCCTCCTCTTCTTCCAGAAATTGAAATCACCACCATTGAAGGAAAAGATTTATTAATCATAAAAGTGGCTCATTGGAAAGGTCCTTTTTATCTTAAAAAAGAGGGAATACCTAAGGGGGTTTATATTCGTTTAGGATCAACAAGCCGTCCGGCTGGACCAGAGTTATTAGATGAATTGCAGCGCTCTTTTTTATCTCTTTCTTTTGATCAACAGCCTTTGCCTGATTTGACAAAAGATAGTTTAAATTTAGAAAAAATTGAGCAAATCTTCGCAAGTCGAGGCAAACACATTAACAAAGATAAATTACAATCTTTAGGCATATTAGTTCCATATGCTAGAAATTTAGTTCCTTCAATAGGCGGGCTTATTTTGTTTGGCAAAATTAACGAATTAAACCACTATTTCCCGGATGCAAAGGTAAACTGTGCTCGGTTTATAGGAGATAATAAATCAAATATTTTAGATCGTTTGGAAATAGAAGGCACCATTTTAGATGCTATTGAATCCGTTCCTAAATTTATCGCTCGTAATACAAGATTAACTGCTCAAATTGAAGGAATTCGTCGTAAGGATATTACTGAATATCCGCCTGTAGCTATCCGGGAAGTATTAATTAATGCGCTTGTTCATAACGATTATTCCATTAAGGGAGCTCATATTCAAATCGCCATTTTTAATAATCGTTTAGAAATCCAAAACCCAGGAATGCTTCCTTTTGGATTTACTATGGAAGATCTAAAGATGGGAGTGAGCCGAGTACGCAATCGAGTGATCGCACGAGTATTTCATGAATTACAACTTATGGAAGCTTGGGGAAGTGGTTATAGACGTTGTGTAGAAGAATGCAAATCTGAGAATTATCCAATGCCAGAATGGATAGAATTAGGGGCAGCTGTACGTGTGACATTTTACCCTCATCAAAAAACATTTATCAAAGAATTACGAAAAACAGAGCAAAAACCCCTTCATGATTTACTTAAAAGACAGAAAGCGATAATAGCTTTATTCCAACCAGGGCAACAATTATCATTTCGCGAAATTTTTAAACAACTTTCCGAATCAATTCCTGAGCGCACTTTAAGATATGACCTTGCCATTTTGCGAGATAAAAAATTATTAACCTCAAAAGGGAAAGGACGAGCGATTGTATGGCAATTAATCAATTAATTTTCCTATAATCAATAGCTCTTATTGCTTACCAAAATTAAAATAAAGCCTACTCTAAGAAAATTTTGTTTCTTTAATACTTCAATTTAAGTGATATTACCCGCCACATATCCGCCACGCAGGCTTAAAAATACAAAAAGCATTCTATTTGAGATTGCCCTTAAGTAATTGAATGAAAAGAATCTGGGTGAGAAGATTTGAACTTCCGACCCCTTGCACCCCATGCAAGTGCGCTAGCCAAGCTGCGCTACACCCAGATAAAAGATTATATTTTGATGAGACCTTCAAATTGGAGTTTAGTTTCGAACATTCTGACTGCTATACGTCCACATTCTTCGATAATTTTTTCTAAAGGATCTCCAGCATGTACATTGGCTTGACTAATATCTACACTAATAGAAGAGCTAAATGTCACTCCTCCTTTCATTCCTTTTACGCGGAAATTAGCGAACATACCATCTTTTTTCTTTGTAATGCTAATAAATCGAACAACATTATTTTCAGCTATATCCATGGTGATTTTAACCTATAAAATGGTCAATATTATAAATGGAATAATCATTCTAGTCAATCTTGATCAAATATTCGTTTGCATCACAGGCAAAAGCAGAAAAAATTTTGAGATAAGGGGCTGGAATTTTTTTAGGTTTATAGATGGCAATTAAATCCATATTATCATTTGTTTTTTGGTAAGTTAACGAAGCAATCAAATGATGGTAGATAGGATCTACAATTTTAAATTGTTTATCTTTCGGATATAAAATTGCTATTGCTATAAGTTTTTTAGCTTCGTTATAAAAATTAAATTGGGCTGCTTCTTGAGTAAAAAACTTTCCTTCAATAAAACCAATGAGGCGATTATCAATATCAAATAAGTCGATAGCTGTACCCCAACTAAAAAAAGTTCCTAGACTAATGAGTCGACAAATCCCCTTTGCTTCATATAATCCAAAACGATTATATAAGTCATATTCGGTAGTTAAATGAAAAACACTTTTTACAACAGTTCCAACAGGCTGTTTCTGCCAAGTCATGTCAAAAATTGTTGAAAAAGTGTGCTCTTCTCTGGAAACTTGATAATAAGATTCGCTTTCTAGACTATATATAGATTTGTGTAAGCCTAATATCAAGATAGTGAATAGATAAATCCATTTATTTAACATATTATCTTTACAAAATAAAAATTATAATGATTTTTACTTTTGAGATTAACATTTTATATGAATAAAGAAAATTATTAAATTTATTTACAAATGGATTATCAAATGAGTCAGGAATGCTAAATTATAATATTTATTTTTAATGTTTAAAGACTTCGTGTATATCAAAAGGCATAGGTATTCAATAAAGGTTTTGTCTTTGAATTAGTTAGCACAAAATAATTAATTATTAAAACAGATCGTTCAGAAGCGCTTTATGATTTGGTAGAGGTAAAATTTTTAGTTAATTTAGGGATAGCTTTAATTCTTTTTAGGGAAGAAAAATTTCTGAGTTTGTTCAAAGCTAAGTAAAGAGGTAGAGAATTAAAAAAGTTTATTATGAAAAATTTTCGCCAACTCGTTTGAATCCTATAAAATTGATAAAGAAACAATTCTCGTCAGCTAAAAAGCAGTAATATTTTTCATGTAAGAGTAAGAAATTTGGAAAATTCCATTGGCAAACTTCTCATGTAGTTGTTTTATCCTCAAAATAAATTTTGGATTATGAAATACCTGTTGTCTCACATGGTTACTAGACTTGGTCCATTAGGAGCACTCATGCTAGCTTTTAAAGTTTTTTTGTAGCCTTGACCTAACATTCCCTTTTTTCCGATTAATTAATTTTTCAATTCCTTTTAACTAGACTAAATAAGAGAAAAAGATATTTTTTATTCTTTTTTTTAATAGGTCAAGGATTTGGATGTTATTAGTTCATTTTGTGACAATTTCTGTAGCAAATCGCTCTATTTAAAAGGAGTTAATTTCTTTATCAGGCAAAATCCCTAGATTTTAAAATTATTAGGTTGGCTACACCTTATTGCTTTTTAGTCAGATAATCATTTGTCAAATAGCCTATCTTCTGCTTTGCCTAGTATGGTTTGAAGTCATTCCATTTTAGATTTTGCAAGGTAAACGTCGCTATGCAATTGTTGGAGTTTTTATTATTGCCGTTTTATTAATTTTGATATTTTAGCTCAATTGCTATTGGTTATCCTTTTAAAAAATAGAATAATAAATCTTGCAGACTGATTTTTAATTATTTAACTCTTACATGAATCAAATCATGTTTATCATGCTCATCTAAATAAAAGCGCCATTTTTCAGCAATCGCATTGAATTCTTCTAATAAGTTTTTCAGTTCTTCCAGATTAAGAATATTCGCATGCCCTAAATAATGGAGATAAATTTGATAGCGTTGTTCATCAATAAACAAATATGTGTATATAGAAGAAAGGTGGGAAAATGGGGATTTATGGGATAAACAATCCCTTACACTAGAAGGAATGTAATTGCCCCCATGATAAACGGAAGAAGATAAGGATAATTTAGAATCGTTGTCTAAAAAACGTATATTAATATCCGATCCTTCCACTGGGATCTGGATTCCACTTCCTTCGGCCAATTGATGCAATATTTTTTGAATATCTTTTTCAATTAACATTTCCCACCTAAGAGTTATTTATTTTCCTTCGGTCACTCCAATTTTAAACTAACTATATATTAAAAATATAAACTAAATTTACTGTTTAGCCAACAAACGGTATAACTATATTATAAATTTAATTTTATTAATTAGTAATTAAATGTTTCAGTTTTTGAAAATTTAATGAAAAATAAATAAATGTAAACTCAATGCCAAAAAAATGACAAAATTTGGAATTAAAAATTTAAAAAATAATAACAGAAATTTTAGGAATCTTTACTAGAAGACGAGAAATAGCTTTTTGCAGCTTGAAGTATTTGTTCATGCATTTTTTTCCAGGCTGCGTAAGACAGTTCCGCTTCTTGCATAACTTTTTGAAGTTCAATTTCCTTAGTTTGGGCAAAAGAGGGTTGTTTAGTAAGAGTAGAGGAAAAATAAGCATAAATAGGGCTGTAATTTTTAGATTTTTCTTCTTTTGAAGTGACCCCAGGAAGTTGAATTTGGAGATTGCGATCAATAAAAGGACGGGTTTGCCCTTCAATTTTATATGGAAAGAATTTTTCTCTGCAAAATTCTGAATATGCCATGATAATCTCCAAAGTACACTTTTTTTCTTTTTAGGTACTCAAGAGTTTCAAGGCAAGCTTATTTTTTCTTTTTTTAATTTTGTCGAATGGAAGTATAGGTATTTATTTTTCATTCTAATTATCAAGACTCCAATCAATAGGGCATTTGCCTTGCTGTTCGAGTAAAGCATTAATTTTAGAAAAATGACGACAACCGAAAAAACCATTGGCAGCTGAATAGGGAGAAGGATGTGCAGCAGTGAGAATATAATGACGCTTAATATTGACAGATTCTTTTAAAAAACGACATTTATCTTGAGCGGATTTTCCCCATAGAACAAAAATAATAGGATCTTGGCGTTTGATAAGTTGAAGAATAGCTGCATCAGTAAATTGCTCCCATCCTCTGCCATGATGAGACATGGGTTCACTTTTTTTAACGGTTAAAGTGGCATTGAGAAGTAAAACGCCTTGTTTAGCCCATTTTAACAAACAACCATGGGAAGGAATTGATAAGAGAAGGTCAGTTTGTAATTCTTTAAAAATATTTTGCAAAGAAGGAGGTGGCTTTATCCCCTTAGGGACACTAAAGCTAAGTCCGTGGGCTTGTCCTGGGCCATGATAAGGATCTTGACCCATAATAACCACCTGTACTTTTTCATAAGGAGTATTATAAAATGCATTAAAAATTAAATCATGCGGAGGATAAATTGGGCTTGGAGAGGAGGCGTATTCATTTTCAATAAAGTTTGCTAAATTTAAAATATAAGGTTGCTCAAGCTCTTGTTTGAGAACTTTTTGCCAACTTGGTTCTAAAATAAAAGGAGTGCAGTTCTTATCTAACATTAATAACCTATAAGATTTTGCATCTGCTCAAGTAAATGATGAATTTGTTTCTTTTGAGCAGAGGTAAAGTTGGGAGAATTCTTTTTAATCTGATTATAAAGGCGATCCAGATTTTGGATGAAGCCTTTTCCAACTTTTTTTTGACGCTTATCTTGATTGTCCAATGGAAAAGTTTGTCGAATTAAAGTTAAAACTTCGGCTTTTGTTTCCCCTTTGTAGTTTTCCACGATGATTTGTTTTTTTTCTAAGCTTCCAGAGCGGGTCGCCAATACATAAACAGCTTGGCGTGGCATCCATTCAATTTGAGGGCGAAGAGGTTTTGGCATAGACTCATAAAATTCATAATATTGCATGAGGTTGTAGGGGGTTTGACGGTTGCCGTAAGCAGCTATCAACCAAGCCGTAAATGCTCCATCACGATAACGGGTGAGTACTTGATGCGCTTTTTTTATTCTCTCTCCATGTAAAATAGCTGCTTGATTGTTGATAGCTTTGACTTCTGAAGTAAGAGAGATTAATGTTTGTAAATCATTTTTAATATCGTCGCTTTCTGTGGCATAAGATTTTAATAACAACTCCAAACTTATTTTTTCTTTATCACTTAATTCAGTCACACTAAAGATTCCTGAAAAACTCGTTAAATTTCCTGTTGCAGATTGTTTGGCCATTTCTGCCATTTTCGAACTATGAGAAGATTTTTTTGCTCGTTCAGAGAGAATGGAATTGACATTGGCCATTATGACAACCTTATGATTAAATGATAAAAATTCTCATGTAAAGCCGCTTTACATGAGAAAATAATTTAAAGCCTTTTTAAAATTTCTTTCGTAACAGCTAGATAATCTTCAGCAGCTCGACCTTCAGGGTCGGTTTCAAAAACAGGTTTACCAAAAATAGATGCTTCTGAAACAGAGATGTCTCGCCTAATTTTATTTTGTAGTATCTTTTTAGGAAAAGCGCGTTCTATCACTTCTAAAAAGGCCTGATTACTTTTTCCTCTTGCGTTCCAAAATGATAAAATTACCCCTAAAATGTTTAAAGGATGGCGTTGACTAATACTGTCCATAAATTGACTTAATCGTTCAAGGCCTTTGACACTATAGAACTCTGGTGTAATGCAAACGAGTGTGTGTTGAGCAGCAATAAGAGCAGACTCAGTCAACCAACAAAGTGAAGGTGGAGTATCAATAATAATATAATCATATTTAAGAGGAGCAATAAGGTCTCGCAATTTTTCGTGAGAATAACGATCAGAAGCTAGTTGCCCTGTTACTTCAACTCTTTCTAGCCATGTGTCAGCAGGAATTAAGTCTAAATTTGGAAAAAGAGTTTTTCTAATGACTTCTGAAATTGTTTTATTACCTAGTAAAACTGGAGCTAAACTATCATTTTCATCAGGATCAAATCCTAAGCCTGTCGATAAATTAGCTTGAGCATCAAAGTCAATAAGTAATACTTTTTTCTTATGAAACTTTGCCAAAGCAGCCCCTATGTGTAAAGCTGTCGATGTTTTGGCCGTTCCTCCTTTAAAACTGCTAATCGCAATTGTCTTCATTTTTTAATTCCTTTCTGCTGAAGCGTAAGGAGAATGGGATTGACGTTGTTGTTTTTCAATTTCTAACTTTTGTATAAATTCATCAATTTGAATTTCACCATGGACGACATTATCGCGAGTTCTTAAATTAGCTGTTTTGTGTTCAACTTCTTGGTCCCCGATCGTTAAAATATAGTTGAATTGAGCCAGTTGCGCATTACGAACTTTTTTGCTGACAGATTCTTGGGTGCTATCCACGTCAACATGAAAACCTGCATTTTTAAAACGTTTAGCAAGTTCTCTTGCATAAGGTTCGTGGCGATCAGCGACCGTAATGAATCGGATTTGTGAAGGGCTTAACCAAAGAGGAAATTTACCTACATAATGTTCGATTAAAATACCAAAAAAACGTTCGATTGAACCAAATATTGCTCGGTGAATCATGACAGGGCGCTGGCGAGTTCCATCCGAAAAAGTGTATTCGAGTTCAAATTTTTCAGGTAAGGCCATATCTAGCTGAATAGTTCCACATTGCCAACTACGATTGATTGCGTCACGAATATGAAAGTCAATTTTAGGTCCATAAAAGGCCCCATCTCCTTCATTAATGCGATATTCTTTTCCCATTTCATCTAGAGCGCCTTTTAGCCCTGCTGTCGCTACTTCCCATTCGTGATCAGTACCAATAGTGTTTTTTTCAGGGCGAGTCGATAATTCTAAGCGATAAGAAAGACCAAATGTAGAATAGATTTCATCTGCAAGAGCCAGTACTCCTAAAATTTCTTGTTGGATATCGGACGGTTTCATAAAAATGTGAGCATCATCTTGGTGAAAACTACGTACTCTAAATAATCCTGATAAAGATCCTGAGGGTTCATAGCGATGGACATTTCCGATTTCAGCTATCCTTAAAGGTAGTTCGCGATAACTATGCGTATGGCTTTTATAATAAAGCATACAACCTGGGCAGTTCATTGGTTTAATGGCAAAGTCGCGATCTTCAATTTGTGAGATAAACATATTTTGACGATAATTACCCCAATGACCAGAAATTTCCCACAACTCTTTTGTCATCATTGTTGGTGTTTTGATCTCAATATAATCGTGGCGGCTGAGACATTCTCTAATGTAAGCAACCAACTGATTCCAAACAATTAAACCTTTGGGGTGGATAAAAGGCATTCCAGGAGCCTCTTCTTTTAAGGAAAATAAATCTAATTTCGCCCCTAATAATTTGTGATCACGTTTTTTAGCTTCTTCCAATTGATGCAAATAATCTTTTAAAAGTTTTCGATCCGGAAAAGAAATGGCATAAATGCGCGTAAGCATTTCTTTATTAGAATCTCCTCTCCAATAAGCTCCAGCTGTTTTCATTAATTTTAGAGCTTTTATTTTTCCTAAATTAAAGAGATGAGGACCTCGACATAAATCATAAAATTCGCCTTGCCGATAACCTGTTAATGTGCTTTCGTCTTCAAAACTGTTAATCAATTCACACTTATAAGGATTATTCTGAAATTGTTTTAATGCATCGGATTTTGTTGAAATAACTTCTCGTTTGGTTTGAAAATTTTCAGAAATAATAGCCTGCATTTCTTTTTCAATTTTTTCAAAATCGGCATCAGAAATGGTCAAATTGGCAAAATCGTAGTAAAAACCATTTTCAATAGGAGGTCCAATAGTTGGCTGTGCATCTGGCCATAAACGTAAAATAGCTTGTGCGAGAACATGAGCAGAAGTGTGCCAAAAAATTTCTTTCCCTTCAGGATCATTAAAACCCCATAAAATAACCTGATCTCCTTCTTGTAAAGGGTAAGAAAGATCAACTGTTTTTCCATTGATAGAAGCTCCTAAAGCTTCATGTGGCCCTTTCAAATTCAATTTATCTGCTAGATCTTTAGCTGTGCTTCCAGAGGGCATTTCATAAGATGATTGATCTTTCAATTTAATAAACATGGATTTGTTATTCCTTATCACTTTGATTTTACCAAATTTCAGAAATCAATTTTTACTTTCTAATGACTTCTTATTTACAAGTTTATTTCGGTATTTCGTATAAAAAGGAGTTTACATGAAGAAGGAAAAAAAATGAAGTTTGTAAACAACCATTAACATTGCCCCGCAAAAAAGGTCCAACAGAAAGTAGGAAAATCATGCTATCCTTTAAAAAAGGAAAACACCGTAAAGAAAAGTTTTACAGAAGAACAAATTATTGAAATTTTAAAAGAAGTCGACTCTTAAATACCCCTTGCAAAAGTTTGTCGTAAAAAATGTCGTAAAAGTGTCGTAAAAACAAAACAAAACTTGCAAGTTACTGTTTTTTTGTGACACAATAAAGGAAAAAATGTCTTAAAAAATGCCATTTCATCCAAAATTCACCATTTCTATTCCTATTGCGTCTGCACTCACGGCCATTGAGCGAACAAGAGGATTTTTAGAAGCAGCTCAGCTTTCGAAAGGCTGGGTAGCTAAAATGCAGGCGCGTGCGCTAATTTTAGAAGCACATCACACCACCCATATAGAAGGTACGCATTTAAGCCTTGACCAGTCCGAAAGACTTATAGCCGGCGAAAATATATCAGATGTTGACTCTGAGGATGTCAAAGAACTGCTGAATTATAGAAAAGCCTTCGATTTCGTCGCAGATTATGTCTTTTCACAAGGACTTATAACAGAAGGTCTAATTAGAGAGATTCATAGACGTCTTGTCGAAGACGTCAGAGGAAATAGCGCTCAGCCAGGGCAATATAGAGTCATTCAAAATTATGTTGCTAATTCTAAAACAAAAGAAATTATTTACACACCACCGGCAGCCTATGAAGTCCCCATTTTTATGGCCGAATTGGTGGAGTGGCTACAAAATGAACAAGCTATTCCTCCAGTACTTTTAGCAGGGATTGCACAGTTTCAACTCGTTCATATACACCCATTTTTAGATGGAAATGGTCGAACAGCTCGGCTATTATCTACGCTATGTCTCTATCGATCGGGTTACGACTTCAAGAAACTTTTTACTATTAGTGAATACTACGACCGAAACCGACAAGACTACTACCACGCCATTCAATCCGTCAGAAACAACAACCTGGATATGACTTGCTGGCTTGAATATTTCTCTAAAGCTTTAGAAACGCAAATGCATGAAATCCAGCTTAAAGCATCCCATGCAATGAAATTAGATATCTTGGTGCTAGAATACAAACTTTCAAAAAGACAAAAACTGGCTTTAGACTGTTTGCTTGAAAGGAAAGAAAACTTTTCAATTCGCGATTATGAGTTGCTTTGTCCGGGAATCAATAGACGATCTTTGCAACGAGATCTTTCCGATTTAATAGAAAAGGGACTCATCTCTCAAGATGGTATTAAAAAAGCATCTCGTTACAAAGTAAATCGCCTAAATTAATTTTTTTACGACATTTTTACGACGGTAAGCTCGCTTTTTTATTAACAAGCCTTGTATTTGCTTTAGAAAATACTTAATTTTTTTATAATTTTTCAAGCTTTTGCTGAATTTCTGTTATTTGCTCTGTTATTTCTTCTAAAGCTTTTTGGTTAGTTTTTAAATTTTCTTCAGCTATTTGAGTTTTTTCTCTATGTAGAGATATTTTCCGATTTTGTTCTTTGACTTGGCTTTGAAGAACATCATTATCATCTTCAAGGGCTTTAATTCTGCCTTTAAATTTAGTGTTATCTTCTTCAACTTTAAAAAGTTCATTAGCAAACTCGTTAATTTTTTCATCAACTATTTTCTGGTTACCCTCAGCTATTTTTTGAGCTTCTAAAAAATTTAAAATGTTATTATCAAGTTTCGTGATCCTTGCGTTCATTTCTTCATGCGCTTGAAGCAAATTGAATAAAGTCTCTGATGTTAATGTTTCATTAGATGGAAGTGGTCCCATAATATTTACCTCTTAAAAATGTTTAAATTTAACTTAAAGAAATTAATTGCATTATAAATGCTATTTTTCATCAATATAACAAAAGTTATTTGTATAGATAATATAATAAATCACTAAAACTTTTTAATCAAATTTTTTATTTAATTTATTGTTTTTATAGGTGTAAATAATTATTTTTATGGTATTTATATTAATGGTTTTATTTTTATAAAATCAAGGCTAAATAAGAAAATATTGATGTTATTAAAAACGTAAGTTTATTTCAATAAACTAATTTAATTGGATAGACTAATGTCTTAATTCAAGCGAAGAGAATAATGAGATGTACATACTGCAGATCAGGCTTAATAAAGAAGAATGGCGATACAAGACATGAAAAGCAAAATTTTCGCTGTTTAGAATGTGGCAAATAATGAAGCTAAAATCATTAACGAACAAAAAAGAAACGTGTAAAGGAAGCTCTTTGAGAAAGAGTGTCTCTTCATGGAGTTTATAGAATTTTTGATGTAAGGATGCCATGGCTGCTAGATTTTATTGATTTCATTTTAACGATTTTCAGAGCTTTTTTGTTACGATTTTTCCCTTTTTGTTGAGAGAAAGAGAAAATGCTCGAGGATCAGATGGCTCAAGATGTTCTCCAGTAACCCTTTTGTTTCGAACGTACAAAGAATCTAAATAAGCTTTTGTAGTCATACTGCTTTTATATTCCTCTAATTAAATACGTTTATTAGAAGAGAACATGTGATAAAAATCAGGAACTTCCTCTTTGAAAATATTTTTTCCCTATATTAATTCTTCAAATTCAACCCAGTTGACTTAAGTGGGTAGGTTTTGTAGACTTGTGGAATGAGACAATCAAAATATATCAAACAGTTAAAGCAGTTTATCAACATCCCCTTGTTCACAGTAGCAGATGCAGAGAAACAGGACGTCCCAAGACAGGAACTGGCTTATTTAGTGAAAAAAAGGAACTTTAGAAAGGATTTATTCAGGAGCTTATCGCTTTTCACAATATGAACCCGACGTTGAAATTCAGTGGGAAAACTCGGCATTGATCGCAGTTAGTGTTCCCGATGGAATTATTTGTTTAATTTCTGCGCTTTGTCACTATGTTTTGACGGATCAAATTATGCGAGAGGTTTGGATTGCCGTACCTCACGAATTCCATCCTCCCAAACGGCCCAACACAAGGATCATTAGAATGCGCAATGTTAAGCTAGGGAAAATTGAAATTGTGCTTGGTGAATATAACGCCCACATTTTTGATAGAGAGCGTTGTATTGTAGACGCATTTCGTTATCAGAGTAAGGAAATTGCAATAAAAGCAATCCAGAAATAATTCCAAAGTACTAAATACAATCCGGATCCTAAAAAACTAGGTGGCATATGCAAAGGCATTATGAGTAAACATAACCCCATACATTTTATCCATACAATGTGACATCAGATTTGGAAAAATCATTCAAAGCTAAACTACGAACTATCGCAAAAGAAAAAAACGCGATCCTGCAGACCTTTGGCAAAAACTTACCCTTGAATGCTTTTTAGTGCGTTTAGCTAACTCAAAACATCATAAACATTTTGTCTTGAAAGGCGGTATTTTTCGTTCCACATATATCGAAATTGGGAGAGAAACAAATGATTTGGATTTTCTTGCAAGAAATATGAGTAATGAAATTGTTGAATTAAAAAATCTTTTTGAAGAAATCGTGAACATCGACCTCAAAGATGGATTTTCTTTTCAAGAGATTAAGGTCAGCGCGCTTACCCATCCCCATATAGGATATCCAAGAGCTGAGATATCGATGATCGCCTATTTCGGACGGACACGATTTAAAGTTGCTATCGATATTGGTTTTGGAGATGTTGTTAATACTATTGAATATACAATTTTTCTTACAACATGCTCTAAAGGAGCCCTTTTTGAAGGCAATATGAAGCTGTTGTCCAAAGGAATTTATTTTTGCCGAAGAGTTAGAAACTATTATCTATTGGGGCTCATTTAATAGCCGTATGAAAGACTTTCACGGTCTTTATTCTATGATATCCTCTTCTCAATTGCCATTATTTTATAATCTAGAAGGCGTTATACGCTTAGTATTTAAACGTTGGGAAAAACCTCACTTACTTTTCCGGTTACCTACCTATGCCGAGGATGAAATGAAACAAGTGTAAAATTTTTGGAACGTGTATTTAAAAAATTTACGTGTAGAGAATTCTGCTGACCTACCAATCATACCAATCATTATTACTCAAATTATAGTTACGATTATCCATTGGCTGAAATTAAATACCGGATGAGTTGGTAGCGACAAGTGAAAACTTTAATCTGTAAAGTAGTGATACCTAGTTCTATTTCATGTCGATAATAGCCACGATATCACTGCCTTACTAAAGTAGGAGCTCGTTTATTTCAATTTTTTACTCATCGGTTTGCTTTTTCTTAGAAGATGAAATAGCAGAAAAAAATGCTCCCTTTTGATTAGAAGGATGATTTTTTTTAGGTCGATAGAAAGAAAGAACGGTGTTAGCAATTTGAAAAATACCAATCCAAGCAAAAATTAAACAAATTTTATTTAAGAATGAAATTGAAAAATTTTTATGAGAGGGTAGCCTAGCCATTAAGCTATTGATAGGTCCAAGCAATATAATTTTTCTTTTGTTTATTTGCTGGGAAACTACTTCTGTACAAGTAGAAGAAGTTGGAGTCATGGCATTTTGCAGAGGGGAGAGATTAAGAAGTTTTTTTATCTCACATTCTTTTTTTTTAATATTTTCTATTATTTCTACGGCACTTTTTTCTTTTTGGGACAAAGCAGTTACAGTTTTTTGCCATTGTTTGGTATCTTGTGCTAACTGATAAGTATTCTCACTAAATTCTTTTACTTCTTCTGAAAGCTGTTTACCGTCCTGTACTAATTTATGGGTGCCTTCACCAAGTTTTTTTACTTCTTCTGAAAGCTGTTTACCGTCCTGTACTAATTTATGAGTGCCTTCACCAAGTTTTTTTACTTCTTCTGAAAGCTGTTTACCGTCCTGTACTAATTTATGAGTGTCTTCACTAAGTTCTTTTACTTCTTCTGAAAGCTGTTTGCCGTCCTGTACTAATTTATGGGTGTCCTCACTAAATTTTTCTACTTTTTCTGCAAACTGTCTGCCATCTTTTTGAAGCTCTTCCACGCCTTTTATAAACTCTTCATTATCTTGCCGAGACTGGTTTATGTCTTGCTTAAGAATTTCTAGTTCTTCATAAGAGCTTTGCATGAGAACATCACATTCACTAGAGAGCTCGTCAAAGGCTGTGTCAAAGGTCTCTAAATCAGCTAACTTTCTCTCATTTATTTTATTCATAGTTTTTATGTGAGAACAAAGCAAGTCACAGTGGTTTTGCATGATGGCAAGGAAAGGATTTTGTTTTTTCCCCGCAGCGAGCTCTTCTTGAGTGGGAATGGAGGTATACACTCTTATTTCATCAATCTTTGCATGACATTGCTTAATGGTCTCGAGTATTTCAGCTTGAATAAGACTCGTTTTTTCAACTGTTTGCTTAAATTCTTGTTGTTGAATTTCTAAATCCTGGACTTGGGGAGCAATAGTAGAAAGTTTTTCATCAATTTTGCTGCAATCCCTTTCTATTTCTTGACAAGCAGCATGACTAAAAGAGTTTTTTTTCTTCAAATTAAAAAGGTAGATCTTTCGCTGCAAAATAAGTTTTTGCAACAGCTGATTTTGTTCTTCTAGCCCTTCTGAATAATTTTTTTTAAGAAAAAAATTGTGGCAGTAATCTTCTAACGTTGCGGAAGGGTCAACTTCATTTTCTGGGGAAGGATGGTCGAGTTCTTCTTGCATACGATCAACAAGTTTTTGAAAAAAAACACTAACTTGCTGAGCTTCAATAGATGAATATAACATATGGATACCCCATTGCATAACAAAGATATAATAAATATTAAAACAGGTTAGAATTTTTTCCAACCTGTGTTTTAGCTAAAGCAGCTCTTTAATTAACACACTTTTCTAGCGATTGCCGCTGTAATCAATGTATTGCAAACTTGTAATACAAGATGTTTCCATGAAAGTAAGCCGGTTGGGCTTGATAGCTGCTGTTGAATTTGGGATACTTTAATTTCTAAATCTTTTTGTTCTTTACTATCCAAATTAGCAAACTTAGCTAAATTTAATACCCAATTTTTAAATTGCTGAGGATCCTGCAAATTTATATTGCTAAGCCTCGAAATAAATTCTTTAAGTTTATCTCTTTGAGCTTGTGCCTCTTTTTCCAATTTATTGTAGTTATTTCCTATTTGTTTTAAGATTGCCAGGTCTTGGGCACTTTTTTCATCAGCTTTCAGCTTGCTTTCTAACTCTACTCTAATTAACTCTCTTATTTTTCTTAATTCAAAATTGCGTTTGCTTAAATGAAATCTAGTTGCACGGTGACTTGTTTTCTCTTGTTCCAAGTCAGCGTTAGTTATATCTAAATTAATTTTAGTTAACTCGTGATCTGTTTTCTCTTGTTCCAAGTCAGCGTTAACTTTATTGAAATTGTAGTTGGTTACTTTATGTGTTAGTTGCTCTGTAACTAACTTGCGTAGAGCTTCATCTCGTTCTTTTTTTGCTTTAGCTGATTCATTTTGAGTCAAAGTAACTTCATTTCTATATTTTTGGCATTCAAGCTTTTGCTCAGCAATTTTTTTTGTTTTTTTAGCAATTTTTAATTGACTATTCTCTTCTAATTCAGAATGGCATTGTAGTGTTGCATCTAAAACTTCACTGAGCCCCTCTATTTTTTCTTGATATACTTTCTCTTTATTTTCAAGTTCAGCTTTTTCCTTGCATAGAACTTCTAATTGCGTCTTTAAACTATCTCTTTCATTGGTAAGTTCAGCCTTTTCGTTAACAAGCTTTGTATTTGCTTTAGAAAGCTCTTGTTTTTCTTTTTCGCATTTTTCAAGCGTTTCTTGAATTTCTGCTATTTGCTTAGTTTTTACTTTTAATTTTTCTTTGGTAGTTTTTAATTTCCCCTTAACAATTAAAAATTGTTCTTCATGGTCAATTATCTGCTGTTTTTGTTCTCCAATTTGATTTCGAAGACTATCATTATCTTCATTGAGGTCTTTAATCCTGTCATTAAGGGCTTCAATTTGGCCTTTAAGTTCATCATTATCTTTTTGAACTTTAAAAAGGTTATTAGAAAATTCGCTAATTTTTTCATCAGCTATTTTCTGGTTATCCTCAGCTTTTTTTTGAACTTCTAAAAGGTGACCTTGCCCCTTAAAAATCATCCAAGAAGAAATAGAGGTTCGTGTTAAAATAAATAAATTTTAGGAAACGAACCAATAAAAAAAAGATTTTCAGAAGAACACATCATTCAAATACTCAAAGAAGTAGAAGCAGGCTCAGCAGTAGCTGAAGTTTGTCGTAAATATAGCATAGCTCCCGCTACTTATGACTCATGGAAAGCCAAATTTGGCGGAATGAGTGTATCTGAAGCACAAAGATTAAAAGCTCTAGAAGAAGAAAACAGGAAATTAAAAAGGCTTGTAGCTGATTATGCTCTTGATAATGTGGCTTTGAAGGATCTTTTGTCAAAAAAGTGGTAGGCCCGCAGGCTAAGAGAAAGGCTATGAATGATCTAACCATCCGCCATGGCATAAGTCAAAGGAGAGCTTGTCGTTTACTTGCTTTCGATAGGTCTGTTGGGCGCTATAAGCATAAAATGAAGAATGATACAGAAGTAAAGGATAAAATGATTTCGATAGCTCATGAAAGAAGAAGGTTTGGGTATCGAAGAATTTGTCTCTTGCTGAAGAAGGAAGGATTAAAGATTAATCATAAAAAAGTATACCGACTGTACAAAGAGAGTGGTCTCAAAATCAGAAAAAGGGGTGGAAGAAAGAGAGCTTTAGGTTCTAGAATAAGACCTGAGGAGATTTCTAGGCCAAATCAAAGATGGTCTCTTGACTTTGTTTCAGATGCATTAGCCAATGGAAGGCGCCTTCGGATTCTAACAATTATGGATGACTTTACTAGGAAAAGTCTTAAGATGGTG
>NZ_BASL01000628.1:0-40166 GCF_000648255.1 Candidatus Protochlamydia sp. R18
TTTCTTTTTATGCGTTTATTGTGGCAAACATCTATCGATGTAGAATCAATAAAAGCAATTCCTGTGATTTCTCCTCTTTTATCCAAAAGATAAGCAAATAGAGGAATAAAAAGGTTCTTCTTTAAATAAACAAAGCGGCTATAACTAATTAACCTGAATTTTGGGTTTTTAGGCAGTCATTAACAACAAATGATGCTGCTATGCTAAGTTTATCGATGGCTTTTTGGGTTAGTGAGGATAAGCAACGATCCCAGCTAATCGATTAATTAAAAAAAATTTCCAGCATCTCTGTGGCGTGTCTATTCAATTTAAGAAATATTTTTTAGTTGATCATTAACCGTTGCAATAATAGCTTGTTTTCTAAGAAGAATTTTGTCTGTCAACTTCATCAGCTTCTGCATCCTATTCGACCTTTTTGAAAATTCTTTTGAAATAACTCCCTTAGCACCAAATAGTTTTCCAAAAATCCCTTTTGACAAGGTTTCGGCAATAGAAACATCAGCAACATGTCCCAGTTAAGCTGAAAAGCTAAAATTTCTTTTTTTTTATTGAGTATAAAATGCAATTTAAACCCGGAAAACCATCCTGAAGTTGTTTTTCTCCCTCTTTGCCAAACCTTTAAAGATCTTGTTTCTTTTTATGCGTTTATTCTGGCAAACATCTATCGATGGAAAATCAATAAAAGTAATTCCTGTGATTTCTCCTCTTTTGTTCAAAAGATAAGCAAATAGAGAAACAAAAAGGTTCTTCTTTAAATAAACAAAGCGTCTAGTACTCATTAAGTTTGGAAATTCTTTACCTAAGTAGTTGGTGACATACCCATAAAAGTGCTTAACAGTTCGATCATTTGATTGATGAAATAAAATGACTATTGTCATCCTCTCTGGTATCGATCATTTAGGTTGAGGTTCTCGCTTTGTTTTGCCATGATTAATTAACTGTTTACGCCATTTCTGCTCAAAAGACTTCCAAAAATCATCTAGACAACAATATCATTTGATTAAATCCGTTTTGACCTCTTATGTCATGTTAAACATTAGTTTGAGGAAACAAATGTTTTCAATCATGCAGAAGTCTTTTGGCATTTAAATTTTATTCTTTTTATTCATTATCAAAGGAAGAAATCTAAAATTCAGGTTAATAAAAAAAGAGCTTTGTAAGCTCATCATTTTGTATCAAAAAGAGAAAGTCTGCGAGTTTTATAATACATTGTTATAAAGATTCCAAAAGCCAAACTATTTCTACCGTTTTTTTTTATCTTTTTAACTTAGCAATTAAAAACCGCAGTTAAATAGATGTAATTTGACCAAACAATCGCCATTTATTTAACATTTTATAAAAAAAAGGTTGATAAAAAAAAGGAAAAGTTTTTGTATTGCTTCTATAGATATCTTTTGATAACTATGAATAAGCAGATATATAAACAACTAATTTTCTAAATTAAATTTAAATTTTTATTGTTTATCAAGGTTAAGTAATTAAAAGCGTGACAAAACACGTCTTTTATCTCATTTTAGATAAATGTTTTATTTTAAATTTTATAGGAGTGTTAAATATGTCAATAAATTTAAATTCTTCAATGTGTAATTCCGTTTATCCCGTATTAGATCAACCGACATTGAATCAAACAACATTGAATCAACCAAAAGAAAAAGTGTGTGAAGAAGTTGTGTTGGAAATAACTAACTGTTCTCATACTCCCGAGAATAAGCCTTGTGTTATAGGCGAGAATAAACTTCCTGTTGAAGATGTGGTGAATTTTAGATCTTTTAATTGTCCTATTACTCTTTACCCATTTACAGATCCTGTTGTAGATGAATGTGGCCATACATTTGAACGAGAAGCAATTATGGAAATTTATAACAGAGCAATTGCAGAAGGAACTTCATTTACGTGTCCTTTGAATCCTAGTAAAATTCTCGATGTTAGCAAACTTATTAAAAATTATAATTTAGCTGGCGCTAAAGAAGAAGTGGACGAATTTACTAAAAAACATACTTCTGAAAAAAAGACCTCCCTTGAGTTAATGAGAGAACTTATGCAAGAGCATACAATAGAAAGGCGAGAGTATAAAACAGAAATGCAAAAATTAATAAGCAGGCATGAACGATTTTTAGAAGATTTTAGACCCCTTGCACGCGATACAGAAGAATCTTTAAATACAAGTACTAACATTTTAAACCAATGTTCTATTCTTAAGGATAAAAACGTCATCTTGGAGAAAAAAGTTAAGAATTTTGAGACAATGAGTGTAGCAGATAGACTATTTTCATATCTTTTTCCTCGTTATAACGAAGCTATTTCCACAAGAAATATAACGCTTGAAGAACAAGAGCTTCTTAATAAATCTACGATAACTAATACAGAAATTGAGGCTGAAGGAAGAAAGTTAAAAGAACTAAAAAATAAGATAGAAAAATATTATCCACCAGTAGAGACAAAATAAAACTTTTTGTTTTGGTTAATCTAAATTTGAAAGAAATTATTTTCAAATTTAGATTAACTCAATCTTGTCCAAACTTTGCTCAGTTAACTCATCATTATTAGTTCATTTTCATTTAAGAATCTTTATTGATATAAATTTACACAATCATAAATAATTTAGGGCAATTACTTCAATTGTAGTAAAGCGAGCAAAAAATGATTTTTATGTCATTTTATAAAAATACTTAATTTTAAAATTTAGCGAAGTATTACATATGCCAACGCATTTAAAATTATTTAGTCAGCCCTCACGCCTAACTTGCAGCAAATTATAAAGAAATTTTTCAATTCATTCTGTTACTAGTGCGCAGAAAAAGTGGACAGGGACACCCAGTACTATTGACCTGCTCCAAGAATGTAATCCAATTACAAACTCATACTTTTATTAATTTTTATCATTTCTTGTTTAAAAAAGTATTTGCTAGCGAATCCTGCTGGGTCGAATACTCAAGCAGGCTATGCGGCCGCTCTTTATTGTATTCAACCCTCCAAGCTTCTATGATTTCTTGTGCCTCCTGTAAGTCTAAAAATAAATTTTGATTTAAACATTTTTGTCTGATTTTTCCATTGAAACTTTCAATGTAGCCATTCTTTATTGGCTTCCCAGGTGGAATACAATTCAATTCAAGCCTTTTTCTTCGGAAATAGATTGATTTAAGATGGTATTAAAGATAATTAATACAGCCTATTTCTATTTAAACGATCCATCACTAGTCCTACAAAATTTTCTCTTTAATATTGCTTTACCGGAATACTTCTTTTAGCATAATCCAATAACTTAAGCCTCTTTGATATTAAAAATTAAAAGCTTGGTATTTAAGCCTTATCGATTCTTATTTACTTACTAATAGCTATCAATCAATAAAATTGAAATTTTCCTTCGAATTTAATTTCTATCTTTTATTGCATTAATATTGCACTAATTTTATATTATATAATATATTTTAAGGTTAAATACATTTATTTAAACAAGTGGGGTGGTAATTTTGATTACTTATTATAATAATCCAATTTCTAAACATAATAGTCTCACTACCAATACAAATACCTGCTCTAGCCATAAATCGAACAACTATTTAAAATTTTCTGAGCGTATTAATTTACTTTGTACAACAATTTTCCAGTGTTTCCTCAACTTATTCTTTAATTGTATCACTAGAGATCAACTTCAATCTCAATGGAGAGAAGTTTTTTGGGGAAGAAAAGAAACTGTTAATCGCAAATTTATGGAACATCGCCTATCATCCGATCCAACTTCACTAAGTTTGAAACAAATTTCACGTTATACCCCTACTTCAATAGGAAGATTTACCCAAAATATCATTAATTCTCCTAAGGTTGAAAATAAACTTTTAAGAAATTCTTCAGTTACCCTAGAAGAAACTGATGGATCAACAATCCCATCTTCTAATCTTTTTCCTTTACCTCAAGAATTTAAATTGAGCTTTCAGAACAACACTTTTCTAACTATTTCAAGTTCCCAAAAGTCTTTATTAATGGAAAAATCGCCCTATTTTCGAAGTCTTTGGTCAGGAAATTTTAAAGAAACTTTTCAGCATCCTCTTGCTTTGTCACAAAAAGAATTTAATTGTCTAATCAATTGTCTATTGGATGCTAGCTTTAAAGTTCCTGTGGAAGACATTACTTCTTTCATTCAACTAGCTGATTATTATCAACTGACAGATGTTGTGAAAAATTTAGAAAAACAGCTTCTTGATGCATACAAATCAGATAAATGTGAGCTATTTAATTCCAGCGAAGACAATCTTGTAGAATTAAAAGAAATTTTAGATTTTGCTGAGCGATTTCAATTAAATATTTTAAAAAATTATTTACAGCTCACAGTGATGAATTTATTGTTAAAGCAAACTCCTCATTTAAAGGAATTTGAAAAAATTTTAAATTATTTTTCAAATGAGATAGAAGGACTTAATTTTTCAGAGAATGTCTATTTAACTGACGCTCATCTTTTAGCATTAAAAAATTGTAAAAATTTAAAAGTGCTTCAACTTCAGTCATGCCACCATCTCACTGACAATGGTCTAGCATGTTTGCCATCTTTAACAAATTTACAGTATTTAAATTTGAACGGTTGTAAAAAACTTACTGACGCTGGATTAGCGCATTTAACACCCTTAGTGACTTTACGATATTTAGACCTGGGCTTTTGCGATAAGCTAACTAGTAAAGGATTAGGGCATTTTAAATCCTTAATAGCTTTACAACATTTGAACTTGAGTGGGTGTAAATTTATTAGCGACACCGGGTTAGCGCATTTAACACCCTTAGTGGCTTTACAACATTTGAACTTGAGCCAGTGCACTTTTCTTACTGACGCAGGATTAGCACATTTGGTACCACTAGTAGCTTTAAAACATTTAGATCTAAGCTGGTGCAATAGCCTTACCAATGCTGGATTAGCACATTTAGTACACTTAGTGGCTTTGCAATATTTAAATCTGAGCGGATGCATTTATCTTTCTGAAGCTGGGCTAGCACATTTGGCGCCTTTAACTAGTTTACAGCATTTGAATTTGGAAGGTTGCGAACATTTTACAAATGCTAGATTTAGATTAGCGCATTTTAAAGCTTCATTAGCCGCTACAAATTGAATCTGAATTGAATCCAACTTACATTAATCTGGATTAGTTATGGCATTCTTAGTGGCTATCCCACATTATTAAATCCTTTAAAAAATAATTTTTCTTATCTCACGTTTATTTAGCAAAAAAACGGAATATATCCTTGCTTCTTATATTTTCCCCAACGGAACTCTTGCTTTGAAGATATATATCGAATTTGTTGATTAAGTAATTAGTCCCAATAGTGCAGCAAGTGTTTGCCCAATTTTTAAGATTATCACGATAAATACCTAACAAGAAAAAATAGAAGTTTTTGTTTTTTCAAATAAAAATATTTTATTAACCTGAATTTTGGGTTTTTAGGCAGCTATTAACAACAAATGATGCTGCTCTGCTAAGTTTATCGATGGCTTTTTGGGTTAGTGAGGATAAGCAACAATCCCAGCTAATCGATTAATTAAAAAATTTCCGGCATTTCTGTGGCGTGTCTATTCAATCTGAGAAATATTTTTTAATGAATGGCTTACCGTTTCAATGATAGCTCGTTTTCTAAGAATTTTGTCTGTCAACTTCATCAGCTATGCATCCTATTCGACTTTAGGGGAGTAAATAGTTCAAGACCTTGTTTCAAAAGCCTCTTTGAAAGTTCTTTCGAAATACCCCCCCCCCTTTATCATCAAATAGTTTTCCAAAAATCCCTTTGGACAAGGTTTCGGCAATAGAAACATCAGCAACATGTCCAGTTAAGCTGAAAAGCTAAAATTTCTCCTTTCTCCTTGAGTATGAGAGGCAATTTAAACCCGAAAAACCATCCTGAAGTTGTTTCCCCTTCTTTGCTAAACCTTTAAAGACCTTGTTTCTTTTTATGCGTTTATTGTGGCAAACATCTATCGATGGAAAATCAATAAAAGCAATTCTTGTGATTTCTTCTCTTTTTTCCAAAAGATAAGTAAATACAGGACCAAAAAGGTTCTTCTTTAAATAAACAAAGCGGCTAGTACTCATTAAGTTTGGAAATTCTTTACCTAAGTAGTTGGTGACATACCCATCAAAGTGCTTAACAGTTCGATCATTTGATTGATGAAATAAAATGACAATTGTCATCCTCTCTGGTATCGATCATTCAGGTTGAGGTTCTCGCTTTCTTTTGCCATAATCAATTAACTGTTTATTCTATTTCTTCTCAAAAGACTTCCAAAAATTATCTAGACGATAATATCATTTGATTAAATCCGTTTTGACTGCTCATGTCGTATTAAACATTAATTTTGGAAAAAAAAATATTTTAAATCATACAGAGTTCTTTTGTCATTTAAATTTTATTCTTTTTATTCATTATCAAAGGGATAAATCCAAAATTTAGGTTAGTAATACTTTTTTCTCGGATAAATGTAAAATTTTAAAAGATTTGGGTAATTCAATTCAGATTTATTTTTGAAATTTAAATAACTCATATAGGTAGAAATTAAGAAGTGGATTCAGATAAAGAGTTAAAAAACAAAGCAGTGCAAAGAGTCCCGTCTAGTTCAGCATTTTTGGAAATCATCTCTTTAAGTTGATCGAAAGAACATAGGCGAGTTTGAATAATTTCTGAGGGTTCTAACCGTGGTGACGTATTAAATTTAGCTCCAAGAGCTTTAACATAAAAAGTTTTTTGTCCGCTAATTCCTGGATAAGGGTAAGCACTTCCTAAGAGGTGAAAGCTTTCAGCTGTATAACCTGTTTCTTCTTCCAACTCTCTCTTCGCAGCGGCCAGAGGATTTTCATTATCATCTATAAATCCACCAGGAAAACATAGTAACATCTTTTTTGTCGGATGGCGGTATTCTTCATTTAATACATAATAGCCATCAGCAGTTCTGGCTAGAACAACAACAGCTTGAGGAGGAGTAATGAGTGTATAATAAGAGTAAGGATCTTCATGGGCGAGACGTAAACGATCTCGTTTGATTTTAATGAACGATTCTTCGAAAGCAAGCGTCGTTTCTTCGACAAAAGGAATGGCGAAAGTTTTTTTAAAGTTCTGCATGAATGAATTGTTCTTGGTACAATTTTTGAAAATGTATGCGTTTGGTTTCATTAGCAACACAATGATAATAAAGTATTAATTGCTTGCAAAGTTGTCTTTTTTCCCACATAAATGCTTTCTCATAGCTATCTTTAGATAAATTGTTAGTTAGAAAGCGTGCTCCAAGAGTCCATGTACGGGGAAACATAACAGGATTCACCCCAGCAAAATGAACATTTGCTATTTCTGCACCTTCGGTGACTTGCAGCCAGCATCCATATAAAAAATGAAGAAGAGAAGAATCCTTGTTTAACGTTTCAACAGAATAAGTATAGAGCAAGTTACCGGCATCTTGCCAATTTTTGTCTAATAAATAAGCCCAAACACGACGACAATTCAATTTGAGGCGATCTTCAAAGCTGAGTTCTGCATGTTCAAATTGTCTAGCAAGAGTATATATTAATGAAGTATTTAGCTGATCCAAGCATTGGTCCATAAAGTATAGGACGGCATGAAGATGGTCGGCATTGGTCGATGGAATTTGGAAAAAAAATTCTTTATAAACATCTTCTAATGTTTGATAGTGGCAGGCAATAAAAGCTTTCAGATCTAACCATTTAGGGTTTTGCGGTAAATTAAGATAAGTTTGAATGGTATTTAATTTTTCTTGCGCATATTCCCATGAACCCAATTCCACAAGGCATAATAAAGCATTATTCACTTCTTCAATTGGAAAAGATGGGCTTTGGATTAAATCATCAAGAATTTCTCCTAATATAAAAGGCTTAGCTAACCAAAAGGCAAGGGGTGTCGCAAATCGTGTAGAAAGAGTCGTTAAGGGAGATGGTGATTTATATTCGATGAAGGGTAATACTTCCCAATGCTTTTGTAGGCTATTGAATAAACGTTTCGTATGAGTGTCGATTTTATTAAGAGGCAAATGCCTAACTGTTAAAAGTGTAAATCGATAAGTTGTAATCCGTTGCATTCTAGAAACTTCATGCAATCTAGAAATGATTTGTTCCTGAAGCATTGGTAGAATAGGATGATTGGGATAGCGACGATAGGCAAGTTCATAACATTTAATTTCTTCTTCGCTATCGTTTATTGATTCATACGCGAGAGCTTTTCCTAAATATTCTAAAGGAGCACTTGGTGTACCATGAAGTTTTTCAAATTCATTTAATGCTTCTTCTAGCAATGTCATTTTATTTTCAGCTGTTTTTGCTTGTTCAAGAAATGTCAGTCCCGCTCTAAATAAAGCTTCTCTTCCTTCTGTTCGATCGGGAAAAGAATAAGCGATGCGACGATATTCACTTAAAGCTTGGTTGTAATCGCGATGTGCTAAAAAAGCATCAGGAACAGCTAAACAATTAACATTGATATTTAAGTTACCAACATAAATTTCAAGAGGACTGATTTCAAAATCAGCATCTCGTGATAATAATCCGACGTGAGTACCAATCAAAGGAATATGAGCAATATAAGAAAACTGCAAATTATCATTAATGTAAACATGAATAGATTTATCAACTTTTTCAATACGTACATGGTACGATTGCTGCCTTTTTAAAAAGATGTCAGGTGCATGCACGACTTCAACGTTTGAGCGTAGAAGTTTAGTTGTTTTACTAAAATCCGAACCTAGCCATAAACAATAGCCTTCGATAAGATGTTCTCGTGCGCTGGCTTCTGGAACGCTGAGAAGAAACCCAATGCCATGTCCTTGTTCGCCTAAACAAACATCTGCTTCGATTTTTGTATTTCCTGTAAATGATTGCTTTGAAATCATAAGGCTAACCCATTCAGCGTCATCCGTCATTCGAGTAATGGCAACATGTTCAGCAATTAAAACATTTTCTTGAAACTCCCAATCGTTTTTTTCTTTAGTATTGAGATTTGCAATACAAAACCATTCAGATCGGCCCTCTAGGTAGTTTTCAATATCTCGAATGAGTTCTTCAACGCTTTGATAACGGTTTTGTAAATCAAGCGATAAACATTTTTCCGTAAAACTAGCCAACATTCGAGGAACTTCTCTATAGGGAGCCGCTGTGACAGGATCTTGCCACTCTTCTCGACTCATATTTTTTCGAAATTCTTCTAAAGTTCCTCGTTTGAAAGGACTTTTTAAAGTTAATAACTGATATAAAATAACACCTAAAGAGTAAATATCAGTTTGAATTGTTGCAGGTTGACCCAAAGCTCTTTCTGGAGCCATATAAGCAACAGTTCCTACAACTTTTCCAATTTTAGTAATATCTTTTTGTTTAGTGAGAGATTCTGGAAAAGAGGCCAACAATTCTTCTTCAGGAGACTGATCAATAAATTTGGCTAATCCCCAATCTAAAATTAGGACTTCTCCATATTTTCCAATGATGATATTTTCTGGTTTTAGATCCCGGTGTAGCACTCCTTTCGAATGAGCGTAAGCAACAGCCTGGCAGATTGTAATAAACACTCTCATTAAAGCCAAAATGGATCCACCAAGATAATCTAATGTTTCCCCATTTTTTTCCTGTAGTTTGGTTTTCCGGATGATTTGCTTAAGTGTATCTCCTTCTACAAAAGGCATTGTATAATAAGCTGTATCGGCATCCGATCGAATTGTGTAAATGGGAATAATGGCTGGGTGAGTTAATTGCGAGGTCATATGGGCTTCTTTTAAAAAGCGCTTTTTAATTTGAGGATGTTCGAGAAGGTCTGAGCGGATTTTTTTGATAGCAATTTGTCTTTCATAACAAGGATCGTAGGCTAAAAAAACCTCTCCCATTCCTCCTTTGCCAATGCTTTTAATGATTTGATAAAAATCAGATTGAATAGGTAAACCTGTCGATTCATTTTTTTGCGATTTACCACAGAATGGGCAAAAAGCAGGACACTGAGCAAACGATAGTTTACAGTTGTTTTTGCAGAAAGGACAGGTAAAAGAATAATCAGGAAAAGAATGGGGCATATTAAATCAAATCGATTATTAAAGCTGGTTTGTTTGTTGCAAATGTTGCCATAAATCGCAAGTTTTAAAAAGGTATTATGGACAACACAATTATATAGTCTAGTTCTTCTTCAAAATATACACCTTTATCGAAGAATAAAATGTTTCCATTTGACAAAATAATACATTTGTTTCTATTTCATCTCTTCTGGAAATGTATTACCAAGATCCGCACTTTAACATTCTAAAATGTTCTAAATAGATCATATTTCCAATAAATATGGGCTGCAACAATCGCTTTCTCATTTGCTCCCTAGCTAAGATTTTTTTTCCAGGATTCATTTCAAACCAAACATATTGATAACGATCCAATGGTTTTAAAAAAGAGATCATTTTTGTTCATTTTATCTTTGAATTTCACCAATATGAATCAGTCGATTATTCATTTATTTTTCCTCTTGAAATTTTTTATTAATCGTTTAAATCCTCTCTTTTTAAATGCACAACGCCATTATGAAAAGAATATTCTCGCCAGACGAGATAAATCCCTGCTCCCATAAGCAAAATAGGCAGAAAAAAAGAAAATGCCATTCCAATCAATGTAATAAATCCTAAAGCGGCAATTAAAGCCGCTGTCACAAAAAAGTCTAATCGTCTGCCCATTAAGTATTGCCTTAAACCAAATGTAATACCCAAAGCAAATAAGATGCTCGGCCACCACATTTTTGTGTAAAATAAAATACCTAATAAAATTAGGAAAATTCCATTAGAGATGTTATCTGCACGCCTTTTTGATAAATAAGGGAACTTCATCTTTTATCCTTTTATTCATATGTTTTCAAAGTAGTTTTAACTCTCATTGGTATTTAAAGGTGAGAGAAAAATGAAAAAAAAGTGCATCAATCGTTTAAAATGGGTTTTTATTAAAAACAAAGAATTTTTGAGCAATTCTAGTTTTAGCGCAAAATGCATGAAATTAACGTTTTCGGAAATATTTAATATTTCTTAGTTTATCCTTGTACGATCAAGAGTTACTGTATATGTTCGTAGAAATTAAAATATCACGTGACGTTTACTGTTTCAATTTTATTGCGAGATGGCAGCTGAAAACCTGCCAAGATGAGCAACTCAAATTTTCATTTTTCACTTTATACTATAAAAGCATAAATATTTAAATAATATTATTAATTATAATTTTTTTGATTTGTGTAATTTGTTGTCATAAATTTTTTTATTTTTTATAATAAATGTTGTTATTAATGTAATAATAAGAGGGAGCTGTATATGGTCGAACTATCTATTGATTTTGTCGTAAACATGGTGAATGGTAATTTTTATGATACAAATGTAGAGGTAGCGGCAAACTTATTCGTCGTCTCAAAAAAGAATAATCGCTTAAAAAAGATTGATTTAACTCGAGATCTTGAAAAAATTGAAAAATGGGCTGAAAACAATCGCTTTGTGGCAGTTGTTGAAAAAGGGGATCAGACCTTTATCTGCGCAAGTTCTCAAATTGTAGAAAGTTTAAAAAAACAAAATGAGTTAAATATCGAGGGAAAGCAGCTTAGTTATTGTGTGCTATCTGATGATGATTCTGAAAGAATGTCCGCTATTGCCATGGAGGCATTAAATTTAAGTGAAAACTCTTTAGAGAATGAAAAAAAAGATCATAAAATTCCGCCGCATGAGACAACTAAAAGTTTCGTCCGCGACTATTTAGCCAAAATTTCTTCAAAAAAAGATCAAACCATGACAATTGATTGTTTGGTTTATAAGATGAAAAACATTCCTGGTAAGCAAATTCTTAAATTTCTACGCGATATGCAAGAGATTAGGAATGAGCAAGAGCGCAGAAAAAAAGAAGACTTGATCCGACAAGAAGTAAAATCGATAGACCTCAAACATGCAATATTTAAAAAAGAAATTTTAAAAAATGAAGTAAAAAACAATGAAATTAAAGCCCAAACTAAAAGGCTGTCTAGCTAATCGTGCCTTTAGTTGTTGTTAAAAGGAATTTAAAATTGGTTAATCAATAGCAGAAAATGTAAGATTGTCTGCTTTTCGATCTTGAAATTCAAGCCAGTAGGAGTAAAAAGCTCCAGCTAAGCAACATCCTGCACTACAGAGAAATACCACACTAAAATTCGTTGTGCAGAAAAGAAGCTCCCCAATAAAGGGAGCTATACATCCTCTTAAACCGATCATAGCTATGTTTACACTTGTGTATAGTGTACTGTCTTCTTGTTTGGCAAATTGAGGACCTGCTAAATGCCAACTCATCTCACTTCCCGCTTGCATAATGCCATAAATCAAATAGGCTAAATAAAGCCATAAAACTTCTTGCTGGATAGAAGCTAAAACAATAGCAAATAGGCCAGCTAATGCCGTGACAAAGAAATTAAATAAATTAATAGAGATGCGATTAAATGCGTTAGCCCATAAAGGAGAGGTAATAGCAAATCCTATTCCTTTACATAACGAGACAGCAAAGATAAGTTGGGTATACGATAAGTGTAGAATTTGCTCAAAAAAAAGAGGTAAAACAGGTTGCGAAAGAATTAAACCCGTTCCTCCCAATAAAAAAACGATTTGGTAGTTGCGAAAATCAGGTCGTTGCTTCATTAATTGCCAGCTATTTTTCCACGGATCAAATATGACGGAGCGAAAAGAAAAAGAATTGGGAGCAAATGATGATGATTCATGCTTTTCTAAACGGACTTTTAAACGAAGTAAAAAAACTACGTGAGCGAGTTGAATCAGAGCCAAAATAAAAAATATTTCTGTCCAAATTGAGGGGTAGTAATCTAAAATTGGCGCTAATAATAGAGGAACAAAGATGTTAGCGAGATAATTAACTGTGGATCCCTTAGAAAAAATAGCGCTTCTTCCTTCTGGGCCAATATTTCGTTTAAAAATTTCAGCCCAAGCAGGAAGCATGGCTTTCGCTGACATCATAAAGAGAGCGAAAGCAAAAATAAAAAACCAACAATTAGTGACAAAAGGAAAAGCAAAACAAGGAATAAAACTCAATATTGTGGAACTGATAATTAATGATTTGAGTCGTTCAGGTCTGTTTTTGATAAAAACAGAACTATAAAAAGAAATAAGGGCAACAAGAGGCTTAGAACTAATTAGTAAAGTAATTTGAAAGGGAGTTGCATCAAGCTGCTTGCAAATAATAAAAGACAAAAGATTATACATCGCTCCTAAAGGGCTATTTAGAAGCTTACTGGCAATAAAAATAAATTGAGTATTTTTTAAATAATCTAAATTTTTTTGCATTTTAATAAGCGTTTATCATTGATTTAAATCCTTTAATGTTCGATGAGTCAGAAATTAAATTTTTTTAATTAATGAGCTAAATCTTTAACTGTTAAAAATATTAACTTAAAATTTTGGATTTGATCATAACATTTTGCTTAAATTTTTAGTCAAACTTTAAACTTCAATTATTTATCTAACTTGAATCAAAGTGATAATACATTTTTTAAATAATGGCCTGTCCAGGAAGAAGAGAGTTGAGCGATTTGCTCGGGCGTTCCTTTTCCCAAGACTTTCCCACCTTTTTCCCCAGCTTCTGGGCCTAAATCAATAATATAGTCAGCATTTTTGATTATGTCTAAATGATGTTCAATGATAATCATCGTATTCCCTTTATCAACCAAACGATGCAGAACTTGTAAAAGTTTATAAATGTCATCACTGTGTAAGCCTGTTGTTGGTTCATCGAGGAGATATAAGGTACGGCCCGTTGATCTTTTAGCTAATTCTCGACTCAATTTTAACCTTTGTGCTTCTCCTCCCGATAAACTAGCTGTTTCTTGTCCTAGCTTTAAATAGCCAAGTCCGACAGCGATCAGTGTATCTAAAATTCTGACAATTCGAGGATGATTTTGAAAAATTATCCGTGCTTCATCGATCGTTGTATTAAGATATTGTCCTAAATTTTTTCCTGCATAAGTGACTTCCAAACTTATAGGATTCAACCTTAACCCTTGGCAATCTTCACAGGTTACTTTAACTGCAGGAAGAAAATGCATTTCGACTCGTCGATATCCCAGTCCCCAGCAGCCTGTGCACATCCCTTTACGATGATTATAACTAAAATTTTTGGGTTGAAGTCCTTTTGTTCGAGCAGCTGGCAAAGAGACAAAAAACTCACGAATGCGAGTCAAAACATCGACGTAGGTGCAAACGTCTGAACGAACTGTTGTTCCAATAGGATCTTGATCAATCGAAATCACTTTATCAAAATGTGATAAGCCAGACACTATGGCTCCTTCGATTTCGACAGTATCGTGATTTTGTCTTTTTTCAAGAGCGGGAAGCAAAACTTGCTGCAATAACGTAGACTTACCTGAACCAGATACTCCTGTTAAACAGGTCAAAGCAGCTATAGGGATTTCAACACTAATAAATTTTAAATTATTTTTCTTTGTGTGTTGAATAACGATTTGTTCCTGATCAATTGAGCGTCTTCTGGGGAGGATAGGAATTTTTTTCTTACCAGACAGATAAGCTCCAGTCAAAGAAGCCGTACTTTTTAAAATTTGCTTAAAGCTTCCTCTTGCGGTGACATGTCCCCCATGCTCTCCAGAGGCTGGGCCGAAATCGAGAAGATAATCTGCTGTTTCAATAGTCAACGGATCATGTTCAACCATGAGTAAAGTATTTCCAAGATCTTTAAGTTTTTTTAATGCTGCATTTAATTTGGCATTATCATGAGGGTGGAGTCCAATGGTTGGTTCATCAAGAACATACAGAACACCTGTCAAACCGCTTCCTAACTGGCGAGCCAATCGAATTCTTTGTGCTTCTCCACCGCTTAATGTGGGGGCTCGACGTTCAAGAGATAAATAATGAAGTCCTACTTCACAAAGAAAACTTAAACGATTGGTAAGCTGGGTATGAACTTCTTCTAGAAGTTTTTTATCTTGTGGGCAAAGTTTAAGCTTTTTAATGAAATTTAAAGTTTGTTCAATTGGCATTGAACAAATGTCATGAATAGAATGATTGTGAATGGTGACGTTTCTTGCGAGCGGATTGATTCTTGCACCTTGGCAAGAAATGCATGTTTGTTCTTGCAAAAGGGGGATAATCGCTTCTTTTTTTTCTGATGCTGCGTTTTTTCCAGCTTTTGCGAGGACTTGATCAATTCCTATCCATCGGCAACGAAGCCCGGACGCATTTGTATACCAGCGTTCCTCCGCAGAACCTTGCATTAGAAATTGGATTTTTTCGATTGGTAGTTGATTAAGTGGAACATGAGGATCAATCCCTTCTTCATCGAGAATGTGTTCCATATAAGCAAAAGCATGACGAGTGAATGCTTGCTGCCAGAGATGTCGCATTAATCCAATAACTGAATAAGATGTCATTTCAGTGTTACGCGCAAAGTTAGCGCCATATTGGTAACCAAGCCCTTGGCAATCCACACACATTCCCTCATGAGTATTGAAAGCAAAGGTATGAGGTGTAATTTCAGGGTAAGATTTACCTGTACTTTCAACAGCAAAAGAAAGGTTAAAAGGAATATCTTCATCTTCTTTCATTACAACAACTTTTCCATCTCCAATGGAAGTCGCATTTTCAATGGCTTCAAATAAGCGAGCTTTGATGGATGAATTTGTTTTTAAACGATCGATGACCAAGAAAAGTTCGTTTTTGCGTTTTCGATCAAAAGGAATTTGATTTATTTGATCTTGTTCCAGAGAGTAAAATTCTCCATTTAATCGAATACGTAGAAAACCTTGTCGATTAAATTTAAGAATTAAATCTTCAAATTTCTCGTTTTTATTTAATTCTATGGGGGCTAAAATTTGTAATCGTTGATTTTCGGGATAGGATAGAATACGTTCGACAACGAGTTCTTTGCTAATGGATTTAATAACTTCCCCTGTTTCGGGGCAATGTGCTATTCCCAATCTTGAAAATAAGATGCGTAAGTAATCGTAAATTTCTGTCAGAGTTCCAACAGTGCTACGAGGATTTCCTGCATGAGCTTTTTGTTCAATTGCAATAGCAGGCGAAAGACCATTGACCTGTCCCACTTTAGGTTTTGGCATTTGTTTGACAAATTGACGAGCGTAAGGAGATAAAGATTCAATATAACGCCTTTGCCCCTCTGCATAAATGGTCTCAAAGGCTAAAGAAGATTTTCCAGATCCGGAAGGGCCTGTGCAGACAGTAATTTTTTCACGGGGGATAGTCACAGAAATTTGTTTGAGATTGTTTTGTTCAGCACCTATTACATTGATGTCTTTAATTAAGAGAGCCTCTCTTTGTTTTTTGGTTTTGCGCCTTTTTTTACTTGTCTCGAGAGCAGTTGCTATTTTTTTTTCTATCTCAGGATAAAGTGCATAATTAACGGCTATTCCTGTGGGAGTTTTCATCTTAGCAATTTTTTCTGGATTTCCAATGGCAATAATTTGCCCTCCTCCAGCTCCTCCTTCTGGACCTAAATCAATAATCCAGTCAGCTGTTTTGACAACATCCATGTTGTGTTCGATCACTAAAACAGTATTACCTTTCTCGACTAAAGCATGTAGAACTTCAAGAAGATGTTTGATATCATGAAAATGGAGGCCTGTCGTAGGCTCATCTAAGATATATAAAGTCTTACCCGTCGCTGGTCTAACAAGTTCTTTAGCCAATTTGATACGTTGAGCTTCTCCTCCCGAAAGAGTTGTTGAAGCTTGCCCAAGCTTAATATAATCCATTCCAACTTGGCTCAATGTTTCAAGCTTATGTTTAATAGAGGGAATATTTGCAAAAAATTCTAAGGCATCGCACACATCCATTTCTAAAATATCATGAATATTTTTCCCTTTATATAAAACTGAAAGAGTTTCTGAATCAAATCGTTTTGTTTTACAAAGAGGGCAATCATCCCATGCATCTTCCATGAAATCCATGTCAATTTTAATCATTCCCATCCCCTCACAATGTGAACAAGAACCCTCTTTAACATTAAAACTAAATCGCCCAGCCTTATAACCTCGCGCTTGACTTTCTGGAAGCTGGCTAAATAAATCTCGAATTTCATCAAATAGTTTAATATAAGTAGCTGGATTAGAACGGGGATTACGTCCAATAGGAGACTGATCAATAGCGATCACTTTGTCTATGGCTTCTAATCCTTGAATCATTTGGTGATTTCCGACCAAATGTTCTCCACCATGAAGTGCATTGGATAAAGCAGGATATAAAATATCGGTAATTAAAGAAGATTTGCCGGATCCAGAAACTCCCGTCACTGCTACAAATAAACCTAAAGGAATTTTAACATCGATTGATTTGAGATTATGATGCTGAGCCCCTTTGATTTCTAAAAAATCTTTGGATGCTTTACGTCGTTTTTTTGGAATTTCAATTTGTTTACGGCCTGTTAGATAAGCTCCTGTTAAAGATTCAGATTGATTAAAAAGATCTGATAAGTCTCCGTTTACAAGAATGCGACCTCCTTTGACACCAGCCCCCGGTCCGAAGTCGACAATGCGATCAGCTTCCCATATTGTTTCTTCATCGTGTTCGACAACAATAACAGTATTTCCCATGTCTCGAAGATGCTTTAAAGTATCGATCAATTTTCGGTTATCACGAGGATGAAGTCCAATTGAGGGCTCATCTAAAATATAAGTAATTCCCACTAACCCACAACCAATTTGGGAGGCAAGTCGCACGCGTTGAGCTTCTCCTCCAGATAGAGTAGGAGCGGTCCGTTCTAAAGTTAGGTAATGAAGTCCCACTTCTAATAAAAATTGTAGCCTTTGTCGAATTTCTTTTAAAAGTTCACCTGCAATTAAACTGTCTTGTGGTGAAAGTTTTAAATTTTCAAAAAAAACGGAGCAATCAAAAATAGTCATTGAGGTTAATTTGCTAATTCGTTGACCACCTAATAAAGTCGCAGCTGGATAAGGTTTAAGCCTTGTTCCTTCACATTCAGGGCAAATTTGAATGCTCATGACTTTTTGCATTTTCTTTCGGTAATTTTCACTTTTTGCTTCTGAGAATCGAGTGTGAGCGTCGTGTAGAACGCCTTTCCATTGAATATGATCTGTCCAGCGAGCTCCCGTGATGGGATGAACAAAATGCATACGCGTCCATTTTTTTTCTGTTCCAAATAAATAAACTTTACGAGCACTTGCAGAGAGGTTTTTCCAGGGTGTATTTACACTAAAGTGATATTGTTCAGCTAGATTGTCGTAAATATTTCCATAACGAACTGTTTGATAAGGACTAGCAATAGAGCAACAATTGTTTGCGATGCTGAGGTTAGGATCAATAACGAGGTCTAAATTAAATTCATGAATATTTCCCATTCCTTGACAGCGGGGACACATACCAGAAGGACTGTTAAATGAAAAGTCATGGGGTTCTAAAGAAGAGTAAGATAATCCTGATTGAGGGGAATAGGCATGCATAGAAAAAAGCTGCTCATTTTTTGATTCAGCGTCTAATATGCTGCATACACCCTGTCCAAGTTGCAGAGCTTGTGTTAACGAATCAGCAATTCGTGATAGAGCATTATTTTCAATTGTCAATCGATCAATCACAACATCGACATCATGAGTCACATTTCCATCTAAGGTCAGTTCATCCGTTAAATTCACAAAATGTCCATCCACTCTGGCTCGCATAAAACCTTTGCGAATTAACTCTTGAAAATCTTCTTTAAACTCTGCTTTTTTTGCCTTTGCATAAGGAGCTAAAATAATAATTTTTGTTTTTGAGGGGAGATTTTGGACAGATTTTATAATTCTTTCTCGACTTTGGGGAGTTACAGCTTCTCCGCTAACAGGGCAATGAGGAACACCGATTCGAGCATAAAGAACTCGTAAATAGTCGTAAATTTCGGTTAACGTCCCCACGGTTGATCGAGGGTTTTTTCCAGCTGTTTTTTGTTCAATTGAAATTGTGGGAGAAATTCCACTTGCATGTTCAAGATCGGGTTTAGACAATTCTCCTAATTGACGTCTTGCAAATGTAGAAAGGGATTCTACATAACGTCTTTGCCCTTCAGTATAAATGGTATCAAACGCTAAAGAAGATTTTCCTGAACCCGATACTCCAGTAAAAACGATGAGCTCATTCTTTTCTAAAGTCAGATCCACTGTTTTGAGATTATGAACACGCACTTTTTTGAGGACAATATTTTCCTGATTCATCATTCATTCCTGAAAAGATTAGAAATTCATCATTGTAAGATAAAGAAGGAGATCTTTTGAAATTTCTTAAAAACAAAATGCTCGTAAGTTTTAATTGATTGAGCTAAGTTTTCGTCGCTATAGACTTTTCAAATTTTTTTATTCTTTTATTCTCTTTTCTCTGTGTCTGGCGAACCAAAATTATACCAGACTTTAGAAATAAATGTAAAAATGCTTGTTTTTGGTATTTTTTTAAGAAAAAATTATAAGGTAAGTTTATATTTACTATAAAAGTAAAGACTTTAAATTTTTTATTAACTAATTGTCGTTAGATGTTCAGAAGAATAGAAGAAAAATTTATATTAACTACTGACCCAAAATAACCAAAGTAAACTCAAATTTTGGATAAAAACAACGAATCACATCTACTAAGAATAACATTTACTTAGAATTTAAGTTTATGGTGATTAAATCACTTCAATCATGGCGTTCAATTTTAAAAATGATATCACTTATCTCTAATTTTGATTAATTGCTGAATCTCTTAAAATAGGAGAAAAAATATTGAAGCCAAGAATTAAATACCCAGACAAAGCAAAAAAATTCTCTACAACCTATCGTATTATCTGGTATTAAATGCATGATTCATATTGTCAGCCTGTCAAATTTTTAAATACGTAATTAAACCTAAAAACGGTATCAATTTAGTAGATACTGAGCGAAAAACATTTATTGAAGTCTCCTCAGAAAGTTATTTTTTAGAAAAATCAAGAAATTTTAGTTTCAAAAGATGTATCAAAAGTTCAGGAGATTTAAGCTACACATCTGATGAAAATGGCACGCGTCTTGACAGAATATCGTGTATACTGGCGTCTAAAACGGCCTGTTTGTCAATTGGCAACCTTTAGATTTAAGTGATAAGGATCATGGCTTTGAGAAAAGAGTGACAAGTATTGATATATTGATAAAAAAATCTTTTAATGAAAAAGGGATTTTAAACCTGTAGAAAATAATCATAAAATATGACTGAATATTGATTGTAAAACTTTTTTAGAAGATTTTATTAAAAAAATGGAAAGCTGGAAATATGTTAATAAATCAACTTGAAGTGTTTCATTCGCACATTTCAATGTTTTCTATTTAAAGATCATTTTTCATGCTAACTTAGTTAGAGATAAGCGCAACAGGACAGCTTCTAAGTTCTTTTTTTTTTATATATTTCTAAAAAATTTTTTTTTAATGAAAATCAAAAATTTATCTATATTTTATATTTTATTAAAATTTTTTTTATACCTTTCATAATTAAATAATATGATTTTAGATGATATTTTTGTCGAAAATAAAATAGAAGGAAAAGAAAACTTTTAAAGTTTTAGCAATAATTAAGTTACATTTGTCAAAATAGTCCCTAGTGATTAAATTAAATCAGAGCACGTTCAAATAGAAACTCAGGAAAAATATGGCATTAATTAGAACAAAAATTGTTTGTACAATGGGACCTGCTTGCAATTCCTTGGAGAAAATTATTGAGTTAATAAACGTAGGAATGAACGTTGCAAGGTTGAATTTTAGTCATGGAACTCAAGAAGAACATTTAAAGACAATTAATCTTTTAAAAGAAGCGAGATGTCAACTTAACTTACCTTTAGCCATCATGTTAGATACAAAAGGGCCAGAAATACGGCTAGGAAAAATTCGAGATGGACAAATTTTTTTAACGGTAGGTCAAAAATGGCGGTTAGTGAAAAAGGAGGTTTTAGGAGATGAAAGTCAGGTTTCTATTTTTCCTCTCAATATTTTAGATCAACTTCCTGTTGGGACAACAATTTTATTTGATGATGGGTATATTGCCTCACGCGTTATTGAAAATTCATCCGAAGGTGTGCTTGTTGAAATTAATAACAGCGGGATGATTCGTTCAAGTAAAGGAGTTAATATTCCTAATACAAGCCTAAATTTGCCTGCTGTCACCGAAAAAGACATTGACGATATTCGTTTTGGATGTAGCCAGGATATTGACTTGATTGCTGCTTCCTTTGTTCGTTCTGCAGAACATGTCTTGGAGATTAAGCGTTTATTAGCTGATGAAAAAAAAACTGATATTCTAGTTATTGCAAAAATTGAAAATAGTGAAGGGGTGCAAAATTTTGATAGCATTGTCCAAGCAGCAGACGGAATCATGATAGCAAGAGGAGATTTAGGGGTTGAAGTTCCTTTAAGCCATGTTCCTAGATTGCAGAAAATGATGATCCGTAAAAGTTATTTGGCAGGCAAGCCAGTTGTGACAGCAACGCAGATGTTAGAATCAATGATCAATAATCCTAGGCCAACTCGTGCAGAAACATCTGATGTAGCAAATGCGATTTATGATAGTACATCTGCTATCATGCTTTCAGGAGAAACAGCAATTGGTCGTTATCCTGTTGAGACGGTTAATGTGATGCGAAGTATCGTAGAAGAGGCTGAAGCTGATTTTAACTATAGTACTTTTTTTGATCAACATGCCCCTTTAGTTTATCATGATGTTCCCTCTGCTGTGACTTTAGCTACTGTAAAAACAGCTTACAGCTCTAGCGCTAAAGCTATTTTTGCTTTTACTAAAGCAGGAACAACGGCACGACTTTTATCAAGACTTAGGCCTAAAATGCCTATTATTGCGATGACAGCAAAAGAAAAAATTTTTCATCAGTTGGCATTTAATTGGGGAGTTATTCCTTTTCTAAGTGAACCTTGTAACTCTTTAGATAAAAGTTTAAAAAAAATCAGTGATTTTGCTCTTGGAAGTCAACACGTCAGCTATGGAGATTTGGTTGTGATTACCGCAGGAACTCCTTTTGGATTTTCAGGAACGACCAATATGATGATCGTTGAAAATATTGGAGATGTTTTGGTAAGAGGACACTCTGGATATGGTATACGTGTGCATGGAAACGTAGTAATAGTTCTTGCTCCTCAATCTAAAGCACCTTATGCAGTCAAAGATCAGGTACTTGTGATTGCCAAATGTGATGAGAGTTATTTATCCTTAATGAAGGAAGCTTCTGCTATTATTTTACAGAACCATATCAATGATTTTGCGTCTGAAAAATACGCGAAGAAGATTGCTCTGAGTTTAGGTAAGCCTATTCTTCTTCGAGCTGATGCGGCATGTCAAATTTTAAAAGAAGGACAGCTTGTTACTCTCGATCCTGAGAAAGCCCTTGTTTACAAAGGAGTTGTTTTGGACCAATTGTTGGCGAGTGGAGAACTTTCATGAGTGCTGTCCAAGCATTCCCTTTTCATCTATTTTCTTATATTTCGCCATTTTACTATCAAAATTATGCTGTAAACAGCAACCAACAAACTTTTGTTTTTCATCGAAAATTTGTTCCTATTGTACAAAAATTTTTAGAATTTGGAACTTATAATGATATACATCTAACAGGAATTGGTTTATCTCATTCAGTCTCTTTGCAAACAGATTTAAATAATGTCCTGCAGTTTTATGCCTTAGGGCATTTGCCTCAATCAATTTTGGAAGATTTAAAAACACGTCAAAAAGAACAAATTCGCCAACTTGAAGAAATATCGCAGCATTATGCCCTTAATTTATTGAGCTCCATTCTTTCTGCTAGCCAGATAGACCCAAATTTGGAGTCGGAAAACTCTTTAGCATTTTTTGATCAACTTGAATTATGTGCGCTAAGAAATAATGCTGAGAAATTTATTAAATTATTAAGCGAAAAGTCGTTAGATTTGCAGCATGAAAGCTTGCTTGATCAAATTTATCAAATGATGAAATTTTTTGATAAAGATGCTTTTGTTAAAGTGGTTACTGCTTTCAAAAAAGAGCTCTTTATCTGCGATTATCAAAGAGCTTTAAGCATTTATTTGGAAGCTAATCCAGATCAATTGGACGAATTAATTTATGCTGTGCGAGAACCGGAATTTAAAATTGAATTGATAAGTTTAATTGACGATCTTGTTGTTCGGTTAATGTTTTTTGAACAATTCCCATTAAAACTTTCTTCAACGATAGTTCAACAAAAACTTATCAAACCACTTTTCGAAGAAGAAACATACGAAAAAATACATCCCTATGCTCATCAATACCAATCATCTATTTTAGAAAGTTTTTCAGCAAGGGTATCGCCTAGTCCAAAACTATTTTTAAAAAAACATTTAGAATCTATTTTCCAAGATTTTGCAAGTCAACCCACACCTTTTCATTTAGATCATTGTATAGAAAGAGTTATACAGGCTTTTCAAAAAGAATTAAAGAAAGAGAATACGCAAGAATTCACAGTTTTTGCTGTCCAACAAGTGACGCAATTATCTATGGAATTTTTTATCGATCTGTATTCCAAGACTTTTTTGCCAATTACTATCCGGCAACGCAGATTGTTTCATCCGGTATTTATGCAAGACTTGGAGAAAATAAAAGATTTTATTCTCCCTATTAAATCCATTCTCGAAAAAGTTTTTGAGAATGACCTTGAATTAAAGTTGCCTGAAGCACAGAAATTTTTATTAGATGAACAGTACATTGAGAAAAAAGTTATTTCTATCGCGTGTCGTTTGTTTCAAAAGCAATTTTCTCTTAAAGAAGAATTCATCCTTCAATATATCAGTAAAAAATTACAACCCTTTTTCTTTAAACCTTTTGATTTAACTTTTTTACAGCCAGACTTTTTTTTAGATGATTTAAAAAAGAGATTAAAACGCACTGATTTAAATCCGAGCTTAAGTAAGAGCGATAAGGTTTTTCTGATTTGTACCTATATTCGAAAACGAAAAGAAATAAACGAGTATCGAAAATGTTCGGTAAGTTTTTTGGAATTAGAATTTGAAATTAGTCAATTGATGCCCACACTTAAACTCTCGAAAATTTTTAAACTAAAAAGATTATATCGAAAGCAAAATAGTCCTAGAAGTTTTGTGGAAAAAATTTTTAAAAAGCATCAAAATAAAATTTTAAATGCAATAGATGAAAATCATTTAATTGACGAGCTCGTACGGCTTAGTTTTGATCATTTTTCATTTAACTTAGACGTTTTAAACGAAAGCTTTTTTTCAGATATTGAACGAATATTAAATATTAAATTTAGGAAAAAATGGACTCAAGAACTAGCTTTTCATGCCATGATGTTAGCTAGGACTTATATATTAAATTTTTATAGGTTAAAGATTGTTAACTATTTAAGTAAATACTGTTTACTCTCTGAACAAGAACAGCATTGCCTCTATCCCGGATTTTTCTCTGATTACGAATTTATGGAATACATTCAAAGTCAAGTGTATCTTTTGCAAAAAAAAATTTTAAAATCAGCCCAAATATCAAATTTACTCAAAAATTATGAAAATCAATTTTTAAATACTTCTACAATGTCATGGTTGATCGAAGCTTCTGATAAAAATTTTCAACAAAAATTTTGCAAAGAGCATTTTTTTCTTGAGCAAATGAGCAATTATTTTTCTAAATCGTTTGCTTCAGATCTAACATGGATTCGACTAAATAGTCGTCGAGTGTTAGCTGAAGATTTACCTACGAATAAGGAATTTTTAAGGGCTAGATCATTACAAATACCTTTAACAAATAATTTAAACAAACAACCATCAACTCATAGTTCCCGAAAATTTACGACTTTGACAGATTCTTCGACATTTTTAATCAGCCTAGAAGAAAAAATGATTGAAAATAGCTCAGAAAATGTTTTAGCAGGAGAAGATCTTTTATTTATTCTTCGCATGTGGATTCGAAAAACTGTCGAAGATAAAAATGCGAATTTAGATAAACCTATTAATCCCTATAATACAAGTAAAGAAGCTGTGGATATGCAAATGATTGAAGAAATTCAAGAAGATCTCGAAAAAATTTTTAAACCAATGCTATCTAAATATTATTCACGATTACCAAATAAATATAGATATGTCTATGGTGGATCTTTGCTCAAAAGAGAAATCATTATCCAAGCTAATCATGCAAAAAAAAGAAAAGAACTATTAGGTTTACTTAAACGGAATGAATTTCCATTGTTGAATAATACTCAAAGCAGCTATTGAAGCTGTATCAGTGCGCAGAATGTTAGTATGTAACCTGACTCCTTGCACACCCATTTTTTTTAACTGCTGCCGTTCTGCATCACTCCAACCACTTTCAGGGCCTGTAAAAAAAATAATAGGGTAAGAAGATACTTCATTTGCAGCAGCAAGAAAGGGGGCATGGGGATCTAAATCGCCAAAAAAAGCCTGTGAAAAAATACTATCCCATTGATTTAAAGCCGGTTTAAAAAGAATTTTAGGAAGAGTTAAACGACCACATTGTTTCATAGCGGCGATTATTAGAGATTGGGCGCGTTCTTGTTGATGAGGATAAATTTCTTTTTGGGAACTTAGTTGACCGGGGAAAAGCCAAAATTCATCGACGCCTAGCTCTGTTCCTTTCTCCAAAATAAAGGCTAAGCGATCAGGTTTGACATAAGCTTGAGCTAATATTAAGCGTGAAGAATCCATTCGTTCAGTTTTTATTTGATCTATTAGTAAGACTGCTTGGCCTTTATGGATGTCTAAAACAGTAGCCTGGGCTAAAATGCTTTTACCATTCACGAGTTCAACACGTTCACCTTTTTTTGCCCTCATCACGTGCGCAAGATGGTGAAATTCATTATCTTTTAATACCACATGTTGATGCAAAGATATTTCCTCAGAGGTAAAAAAACGCTCAGCTGGCATTAGTCGAAACTCCTTGAGATAAGGCCGGAATCTTAATCCGAATTTCTTGATCTTTCAAAGAGCTTTCTAATTCCAATTTTTGATTCGGATTTAAATAAAGAGTTAAACGTTGCATGTAATTGCGGAATCTTTGCCTGAAATATTTTTCCCTTTCTTGAACTTTCGATTGAGAATACCCATTATTTGATTTGGTATTGCTAAGTAAAAAAGCTGCGTAAGTATCCTCTAAGTGAGAGTCATCAATAAAGCCAATTCCCCATTCAAGTTTACGACGCTCTGTTTTTGGGGCTGTTACAATTTCAATTTCTAAATTATCTTTGACAATTTCAACAAAAAGTTTACTGACATTACTGGCGAGTAAGGGGAGCTTTAAAATAGGAATATGGTTCTTCATATGAACATAATCATTAATTGCTAAAGCATAGGTATTAGGGTTGATTTCATCGCTATACTTAAGAGGATAATATACATGTAAAGGAAGGTCATTTTTCAAAGGAATTAACTGCTGTTTCAAAAAGCTTAAATGAAGAAATTTTGATTCAGGGTCATTTAAAGCAACAGGGCCTCGTGCTAAAAAAGGAATAGATACTTTTTTCCAAGCATCTGGAATGTAGAAGTTAATTTCATCGTCGTAAGGACTTGTCGATTGTAAAGCATCTAATTGCTCTTTTGAGATTTCATTGAAATCAAAAGTAAGCTCAAGCCCTTGATTTTTCAGATTAAGGACTTGATCTTGAGGACCGCTGACAGTTTGCATTAAAACGATAGGCCAACTATCTAAAAACTCGTATCCTTTTGGAACTTCACCAATTGGTCGATGGATGGTAATTGGAATTTTTTCTGTGAGCATTTCATCCATTTTGATTACAAATTCGGGATGGCTAACCGCTGCCACATGTTTATTTAAATTGACATCTGGATTTAAACTGATCAAATTTTTCTTTGAAATTTGGACTATTTCTTCATTGGCTCTGTTAGAAACATCTATGATTACTTCAAGATCACCTGGTTCCAATTGCTCTATGACACTTTTAGTACCGGATAATGTCAAAGTTGCTCGTTTAGCAAGAAAACCATTAGGAAGCAAACCCGGAATTGCTTTATCGGAGGGAAGATTAATCACTCTGACAGGAACAGACGGAATTGTTTTTGTCGAAGTAATAGTATGACTGACAAAAATCCAGATCACCGTTGCTGTTACTAAAGCAACAAGTTTTTTTTGCCATTGATAAAAAAAGAAATGAGAAATTAACGGTTCCATAGTTTAAATTGCTCCCAAAAGTTTAAACTGGTTGGAACCGTGCTCTTGGGAGGACTGAAAACACTTCTAATAATACCCTTAAAGCGGTCTACTTTTACTCCACGTGTCATAATTCCATCCCGTGCTATAGAAACTTTACCCGTTTCTTCTGATACAACAATCACAAGTGCATCGGTTAATTGGCTAATTCCAAGTCCAGCTCGGTGTCTTGTCCCCATAGATTTAGATAAAAGCGTACTATCGTCAGCTAAAGGTAGAATAGTTGCTGCAGATAAAATCGTCGTTCCTCGAACAAGAACAGCCCCATCATGCAAAGGCGTTGTGGTAATAAAAATAGATTCTAATAACTCAGGGGAGAATTGCGCATTAATTAATACTGCTTTGGTGGCTAAGTCTTCTAAAGAATCTTGATTTTCAAGAACGACAAGGGCTCCTATACGCCTTTCTGATAAGCGGTAGATAGATTGAGAGATGCTTTCAAGAAATTTATCAAACTCTGTCACTTCGCGATATTTTTTAGTTTTTAAACTGAGTTTAGATAAAGAAAGTCGAATTTCTGGCTGAAAGATAATTAATAAAGCTAATACAGCGACGTTGACGACATAAAACATTAGTTTTTCTAACACAGGCAAATTTAGCCATTTAGAAAGAGCAAAGAAAGCTAAAAAAGCTAAACTTCCATAAAGCACATCCATAGCACGCGTATTCCAAAAAAAAGACAAAAGATAGTAGACGAACAAAGCTATGATCAATATCTCTATTCCTGGAATGAACAGCTGAAAAATCCACATACACTATGCCAAAACTTGCTTTAGGTTGAAAAAAATTGTTGCATCACTTTTAAAATGTCTTTATGAGCTGCTACATCATGGACACGCAAAATATCTACTTTAGCAAGAATCGCTAAAGTATTGGCTGCTAATGTTGAAGGAAGTAGTTCTGGATAAGTTTTATGAATGATTTTTCCTAAAAAAGATTTTCTGGAAAGGCCTATTAGAAGAGGAAACCCCAATTCTTTAATTTTGTGTAAATTTTGTACAATTTTCACATTATCGGCAACCGTTTTTCCAAAACCAATCCCAGGATCTAAAATAATTTGCTTTTCTTGTACTCCTTCGGATAGTAATAAGTCTATTTGCTTAGAAAACCATTCTATTAAAAAAGGAATCACTCCCGATGGATAAATAGGATTATTTTGCATCGTTGTTGGAGTTTGATGCATATGCATGACACAAATAGTAGATCGAGTTTCAACAGCTAACTTTCTCATAAAGGGGTCTCGAAAACCAGATACATCATTGATTAAGCTTGCCCCTGCTTTTAAAGCCTCTTCAGCAACTTTTACTTTCATTGTGTCAATTGAAATAGGAATTGAAAGTTCGGCTTTTAAATGCTGAAGAACCGGAATGACGCGATTTAACTCCTCTTTTTCAGAAACTGGTTTTGCACCAGGTTTTGTGGATTCTCCCCCAATATCTAAAATATCGGCTCCTTCAAGGAAAATTTGTTTACCCCTTTCAATTGCTAATTGGGGATCAAACCATCGTCCTTGATCAAAAAAAGAGTCGGGGGTAACGTTAAGTATTCCCATTAACTTTGTGTGCATCTTGATACCAATTATTAGATTGAATTTGTATTTTTCTCCTTGAAATTCAACATTTTTGTTGGCATCTTACAAGGATCGGTTTTGGAAATAGTAATTTTTATTTCCCTAAATTTCAGAATATAGACTTTCAAGGAGAAAAATTCAAACTCAGTGACACAAAAATTGACCGTTTATATTTTTAGATTTCTTAAACAGACACTAATGAGGTTTAAGTGTGGATGTTTTGATATTAGCTAGAATTCAATTTGCTTTGACAATCATGTTTCATTATATTTATCCCGTTTTGAGCATTGGTCTTGGATTGATTATGGTCATTGTTGAAGGATTGTATATAAAGACTAAAAATCCTATTTATTTGCGCATGGCACAATTTTGGACAAAAGTTTTTGCGCTCACCTTTGCGATAGGCGTGGCGACAGGAATTGTCATGGAATTCGAATTTGGGACAAATTGGGCAACGTATTCTCGTTATGTGGGAGATGTCTTTGGAAGCGCCCTTGCAGCGGAAGGTGTTTTTGCTTTTTTTCTTGAATCTGGATTTCTAGCAGTTGTCATTTTTGGTTGGAATCGAGTCAGTCCTAAATTTCATTTTTTTGCAACGACAATGGTTTGTTTGGGGGCCCATTTTAGTGCTATATGGATTGTAATTGCAAATTCTTGGATGCAGACGCCGGCAGGCTTTAAAATTGCCGGAGAAGGAATGAATGCGCGAGCAGAAATCACTGAATTTTGGGAAATGGTTTTTAATCCCTCTTCAATGATACGTCTTGGCCACGTCATTTTAGGATGTTGGTTAGCAGGAGCTTTTTTGGTCATAAGTATTTCGGCTTATTATTTGCTTAAAAAGAAGCATCAAATTTTTGCGCGAAAATCAATCATTATTGGTTTATGGGTTGCTTTCATCACATCTATTCTGCAAGCTTATTCAGGGGATAGTAGTGGTAAAGTCGTTGCTAAATATCAACCAACTAAATTAGCAGCGATGGAAGCTCTTTATCAAACGGAATCAGGTGTCCCTTTAACATTATTTGGTGTTGTAAACGCTGAGGAGAAGAAAATTGATTATGCTATTCAAATCCCAAAACTGCTCAGCTTTTTGTCATTTGGAGATTTTAATGCTGAAGTGAAAGGGTTAGATCAGGTTAATCCTGAGGACTGGCCCAATGTGCCAGTTATATTTAATGTTTATCGATTAATGATTGCTATGTGGGCACTGATGTTCTCACTATCAATAGCTGGATTATACTTATGGTATAAAAAAACGTTAGAAAATCATCGCGGTATTTTATGGCTGATGGTTTTTTCAGCTATTTATGCACAAGTGGCTAACCAAGCAGGTTGGTATAGTGCAGAAACAGGGCGTTATCCTTGGCTTGTCTATGGCTTATTACGCATTTCTGAAGGGCTTTCTAAGAGTGTTAAAGCTAATCAAGTCTTGGGCTCAATTATCATGTTTATGTGTGTTTACCTCTTATTGTTTATTCTATTTGTGTATATGCTCAACGAAAAAGTTAAACATGGTCCGGAAGAGGAAATAGAAGATAATTCTTCTACTCCTTATCATGGACTTCATCATTTGGTAGAGGAAAATCATCATGATACCCGTCTCTAATTTAGAATTTGGTTGGTTTACAATTTTTGTCATTTTGCTTACAGGCTATGCTATTTTAGATGGATTTGACTTAGGAGTCGGAATGCTCCATTTGTTTGCAAAAAAAGATATTGAAAGACGGGTCATGTTAAATTCGATTGGGCCAGTTTGGGATGGCAACGAAGTGTGGTTAGTGACAGCTGGAGGAGCTTTATTTGCTGGATTTCCGGATATTTATGCAACAATGCTTTCAGCTTTTTATGTTCCTGTCATGGCTTTACTTAGTGCTTTAATTTTTCGCGCTGTGGCTATCGAATTTCGAAGTAAGAAACAGATGGCTTGGTGGCGCTGGACTTGGGATATTGCCTTTTCCTTGGGAAGTTTGATGATAGCTTTCATTTTGGGACTTGTGATGGGAAACCTTATTAGGGGAATGCAGTTAGATGGTCATAAAGAATTCATTGGTCAATTAGAAGATCTTTTACAACCCTATGCTCTTTTAGTTGGAGGAATGACAGTTTTTCTCTTTCTTATGCACGGTTCAATTTACATTCTGATGAAAACAGAAGGGGAATTTCATGATCGAATGAGAATGAAAGCGGTTTCCTGTATTATCTTTTTTATTATTACTTACGCTATTACCACGATGGCAACTTTAATTTATATGCCTCATATGATTGAAGCTTTTCGCCATAATCCTTTTTTCTTTATAATCGCTCTTATCAATTTATTAGCCGTTGCTAATATTCCCCGAGAAATTTACTTTGGAAAAGATTCAAGAGCTTTTATCTGTTCTTGCCTTAATATCATTTGTTTGCTTGCTCTGTATGCAATAGGAACTTATCCTAATGTCATTCGCTCTATTGATCAGCCAGACGTTCTTAGTTTAACTATTTATAATTCTGCTTCCTCAGTTAAAACATTGGAAATTTTATTTTTAATTGCTTTAATTGGAGTTCCTCTTGTTATTGCTTATACAACAGCCATTTATTATATATTTAGAGGGAAAGTTAAAATCGATCCTCACAGCTATTAAGCACACATTTTAAAATATATTTTTGATTTAAATGCGTTTTTTAAGTAATACAAGTAAATTTTTTGTTACTTTATCGAAAAAAATAAAATAGGAAAACATTTAAAATATGTTGAATTTATTTTTACATTGTTGAAGTATTAAACTGTTACCAAATTGAAAGTTAATCACTTGAAGTTTTGTAAAAAAATTTTGGATAAATGAAAAAGGTATAAAATTTTATTCAAAAAATATTAATGGCAAAGAATTTTTTTGCCAGGAGTTAACATTGTGTATTTCATAAGGAGGTTTCCTATGATAAATTTATTTCCAGTTATGGAACATCCCACATTTGTAGAACATGACTTTGAAAGTAAATATAGTAACAAAATACCACGTTTAGCACAAAGAGTAATTGTAGCTGCAGGATTTGGTTTCTTTTATGGAAAAATGTTTGAGGTAAGTCGTCACCAGACAGCTAAAGTTTTTGCAATAACTGAATTAGCGCGTAACATTCTTCGTTTGTTAATTATTAAAGGAGATAGTTCAATAGAGCAACAAAAACTTGCTAGTGGACTTTTCTTTGTTGATACCGTATGCAATGCGGCTTTAGCCGTTACGATGTATAAATTGAATTTGATAGCTGTGCCAGGTTTATTAGCATTTTCTGTATTTTACGCTCTATATTTTACAGAAAGATTTGTAAATGTGCAACAAATAGCTAGTGAAAATGATGAAGAAGTAGTAACTACGGAAAGAGTAGTAACTATGCAAGGAATACCTAGTTCCGAAGGAAGAGCTAGTCTCGAACAAGGACAACCATCTAGTCTCGAACCAGCACAACAACCTAATTCCGAACAAACTTGAGAATACATTTAATTTTCAAATGATCTTTGCAAACTCAGCATCGACCATTAGTTGGCTCGATGCTGAATTAATTCGAGTTTGAATTCTCAATTGATTAATGAATATCTTGAGGAATGTGTAATTCTTCGTTTACTGTTTGTTGAGCAGCTTCTTTTTTAAACTTTTCTTTTGTTTCTTCTATAAATAGTTGGAGTTTTTGTTTCTCTGCATCCATCTGTTCGAAGATGGCCTGAACTTGATTCATGACTTGATGACAATTTTCTCTTTCAATATTCACTTCTTTTTTTATATCTTCTAAAGCTTGCAAAATTTGTTTTTTAAATGCCTCATTTTCTTGATTATGGAATTGATGTTGATATTCGCTTGCATATGTCTCAAAAAATTGTTGGTTTTTAATCACAAGGCCGGCTGCCAAAGAAAAAATAAGAAGTAATAAAGCGACAGAAAAACCAATCCATTTTTTGATGACTAAAAAGATGGTGATAAAGAAAATTAATACAGCAATTAAAAGAGCTAAACGAGGTTCAGATTGTAAAAATATGATTGTTAAAAACATAAAAAAGGTACCTTTATCATTTAAAAGTGGTTAATGCCAAATAAGTTTTTGTCATTTGTTTTAAGTCATACAAACATTTTAATTCAAAGCATGTAGCAGATTTTGAATAGTTGATAAATCTAAAATTTGAGTTATTCAAAAAAAAGTGACTATTATTTGAAAAATTTAGGAATAGTCATCTTTATTTTTTAAATTATCAAATTGATAAATTAATATGAATTCATGCTTTTTTCATTAAGTTCTCTCGAGTCCAAGTGTTCTATCATACCTAAGGCTTGCCTAACTTGGCTCATAATAAAAAATGAACCACAAATCAGTAATAGTTGACCGCTGGACTCTGCTTGCTTTATTGCTATTTTTACTCCTTCTTGAATATTTATATGAGAATAAATGACTGTAGACGCAATCCCTGTATTCATAAGGCCTTGCTTTAACTGATCAAATGAAATCCCTCTGCCATTAGGAGCTTCGACAAGATGAAAAGCACTTCCATGCCGACTTAAAATTTTTAAACAACCCTCTAAATCTTTACCTTTTGATAATCCAAATAAAATTCTCAAAGGTTGATTTGGAAAGTGAGTTTGAGTTTTTGCAAACAGTGAAGCAAGGCCGCTTGGATTATGTGCGACGTCCAAAATTACCGAATTATTTATAATTTCGAAACGGCAGGGTTGTGTAGCTTCTAACCCTTTAAAGATAGCCTCTTGAGGGATATCCCAGTTTTCACTTAAAACTTCTAGGGATTTTTTGGCAATTGCATTGTTTTCTTGATCGAAAAGTAGAAATTGATTTTTTATAGTATGGCAGAAGCTATTTTTTTGATAAGCTAGTTTTTCAATAAATAGGTAAGGTGTTTGTGGGCCAATAATGACAGGAGTGTGCGGTTTAATGATACCAGCTTTTTCTTTAGCAATTGCTTCAAGGGTATCACCTAAAATATCTGTATGGTCTAGACTAATAGAAGTAATGATTGAAAGAACGGGAGAGACAATGTTTGTTGCATCTAAACGCCCACCTAAACCCGCCTCTAAAACGGCAAAATCAACTTTTTCTCGAGAAAAATAGACAAGTGCTAAAAAAGTAGTCAGTTCAAAAAAAGTCGCAGGAATAGAATATTGAGCAGTCAAATTAAAAAGTTGGGAGAGAATTTTTTCAACATCTGCCTCAGAAATCATTATTCCATTAACGCGAATTCGCTCGCGAAAGGAGGAAATGTGAGGTGACGTATAGACTCCGACGCGATAGCCAGCATATTCAAGTGCTGATGCGATTTTTGCAACCACCGATCCTTTGCCATTTGTTCCTGCCACGTGAATAGATGAAAAAGAATGGTCAGGAAACTTAAGGATCGTTTGCAATTTTTCACAATTTGATAAACCTAATTTTATTCCTCCATGAAGATTAAGCGCGAACAGACGTTGAATCAATTCTGAATAAGGCATAATTTTAGGTATGGCAATTGTTTTTATAGTGATTTTCTAAAATGGAAAAAGTGTCTTGATTAACCCATGAGCATCCCAAAGGGAGATTTGGTTTGATTGCTCCATGGAAATCAGATCCTCCAGTAATAAGCCAATTCTTATGATTCCCAATCTTAATCCAACGATCCTCTTTTCTGCGAGGGAAGCGGCCATAATATCCTTCGATACCGTCAAAGTTTAGCTGAAGCAATTTTTTTGCAATGGAAATATTTTCAATGAGGTGGGGATGAGCGATAATTGCTAAACCATTTGCTTGATGAATTATATCAAGCGTTTCTTCTACAGTAAAAGACTGTCCTGAAATGTAGCAGCTTTTTCCTTCCCCAATATACTCTTGAAAAGCCTTCTGAATAGTGGGTACATAACCCTTTTTTACCATTGCTAAAGCTATATGAGGGCGACCCATACTTTTTTGAGAAATTAAAGATTCAGGATAGATTTCTTCTAAGGTAAGAGTCATTCCATGAGAAGTAAGTCGTTCTAAAATAAGTTGATTGCGCACCAATCGTCTTTGATGATGTTTTTGACAAAAGTCTAAAATAATAGAAGATTTTAAAGAAAATCCGTAACCCAAAATATGTACACTTGTTTGACCGAGGGAGGCTGAAAATTCTACCCCAGGAATAAGAGATAGTCCTTTTTGTTGAGCGAAAGGAGCAGCATCTTTATAAGCCTCAATTGTATCGTGATCTGTGATAGATAAGCCTTGCAATCCAGAGTTAATTGCTAAATTAATGATCTCGCGCGGATCAACAGTTCCATCTGAACAAGTTGTGTGGCAATGTAAATCTGCTCGGAAATTGTTCATAGTTTAACCTTGATTAACATCATAGGGGACATAGCGTATTTCACTTTCGAGTTCCGCACCAGTCTTTGCTTTTACTGTTTCTTGGATGAGGCGAATGAGAGCTAAGACGTCTTGAGATGTTGCCAGACCACTATTGATAATAAAATTAGCGTGCACAGAAGAGACTGCGGCTCCTCCAATTTTTGTTTCTTTTAAACCTGCTTGTTCGATTAAGGCTCCTGCATGTCCACAGTTGGGATTTCGAAATACACACCCTGCAGATTTTGCTTTGTAAGGTTGAGTTTTTTTTCGATAATCAATAATAGAAAGTTGTTTTTGACGAGCTTCTTGAGAGGCGTTTAATTGAAATGTGGCTGAAACAATAGCGCCTTTAATATTTTGAAAAGGTGATGTGCGATACTGAAAGTTTAAGTTAGAGCGTTTAAAATGAATGAGTTTTCCTTGCTCATCTACAAATTCTACACTAATCAAATTGTCTGCAGTTTCTCGACCATTCGCACCAGCATTCATGAAAATAGCTCCTCCCACACTACCTGGGATACCAGATGCAAACTCTAGTCCTTCCCAACCTTGCCTTGCTGTTTGAGATCCCAATAATGAAAAGCTGTAGCCAGCTCCTACATGCCAACAACCTTTTTCATTTTTTTCTAGACAATCAATTCGATTAGCAATGACAAGTCCGTTAAATCCTCGGTCATCGAAAAGAGAGTTTGATCCTTTTCCTAAAATAAAATACGGAATTTCATTTTGATAACAAAATAGAAGGGTTTTTTGCATATCGGGAATTGTGCGAACTTCAACAAAATACTTAGCGGGGCCCCCAATTCCAAATGTTGTGATCTCTTTTAATAGACAGTTCGTTTGATATTGATTAGGTATTTTCATGGGAATCGAGTATTTCATTATGTTTTTCTTTGCTAAGAGGACTTTCTAAAGAAAAATCAGCAGCGACTTGTTCGCTTTGTTCAAGGATTTGAGAACTTTCGACAAGCAGATTTGAATTGACTTCTTCTCCTTTACTCTTTTGATAAAGCTGGTCTAATAATGCGTTTACAAAAGAAGCAGATTCTGGAGTACTAAATTTTCGAGATAAACGAATAGCTTCAGCAATGACAACTTTTTGAGGAATATCTGTTTCAAAAAAAAGTTCGAAAACTCCTAAACGCAAGATGTTTTTCGTAACAATTTGAATGCGATTGAAGTGATAAGAAAGCGAGACAGAACTAATTTTTGAGTCGATTTCTGCTAACTGAACCACAATTTTTTGAACTTTCTCTTGTGCGAGGCGAACATTTTTTTTTGAAATAGATAACTCATTCATGATCAGATCAGTCATGATATTTTCATCAGGGTGAGCGATATCTTGGCTGTAAAGGAGTTGCAGAACGATTTCTCTAAATTTTTGTTGAGATAGTGCCATGAATTTCCAGATTGTAGAAGTTTAGAAATAGACTTCTTGCAAAATTCCAGTTGGAAAATAAAACCAATTTTTTTGTTTCACTTTTTCTAATTTTGATCATCGAAAACAATGATATCAAAAACCATGAACTTAACGAAATCTAATGAAATCAGTTTAGCATAATAGGGATGTTTCAGACTATTAAGAAATAGAAATTTCATATTTTTGCTTAAGATCTTTATGCTTAATATAAATTCTCCTTAATCTTGCTTTTTCATCAAATTGAAGCATAAATTCCATCCACCCACCATTAAAATGATAGAAAAAAAGAGAATGGTGTTTAAAGCATTCTTTGCGAATGGCAGTTTGAAAAAGATTTTCTGCTTGTTCGCGAAGCATAAATCGAGAAAGTTTGCTTGGACGGCAATTAGGATTAGTGAGAAGTGAAATAAATTCTTGAAAATTCAAAGTATTTGAAATATTGATTCCTAAATCAGTTGCCACTTCTTCGGGTAAAGACGTGGGATAACGAATCCGAGTCAGCAAATTTGTTAAAGGTTGTATAAATAATTTCATAGGCAATAGGGGTTATGTGATTATGGAAGACAGCATCGCTAACAAATGAGAAAGTAAAGAAAATCTCATACTCTATTGCGGAATTATATATATAATAAATTGAGACTTATGTTGCTTTTAAAGATGTTGTCTATGAACAACTTACTTTTACCAAGTTGTTCATTTAGATTTAAAAAAATCTATATATACAAGGACAAAAAATGAGTATATAGCAAAAAAAAATTTTAGAAAGTTTTTATAAACCAATTATTTTTTTTAGTCTAGACGAATAATGAGGCAATGAGATATTTAAAAAACTTACTTCATTTTACTCTCAAATGCGTCAGCTTAATAACAAAAAAATTCTATTTATTAAATTGAGGGCTACAATCAAAATATGAAAACAAAGAAAATTCGAAAAATTTGTTAAATATGTTTTTTTTTGGTATATTCCACTGATTTAAATTAAAGTGATCTTACAAATTGATCGGTTAAGTGATATAAATAAAACACTAATAATTATTTCTTAAAATGTTGAAATTATGCTTGCGATCTTTTTAGATATAGAATCTTCGGGTTTAGACTCTTTTCACCATCGAGCTTTAGAGATAGCTTTTAAAGTAATAGATGTACGTACTGGGGAAGAAAGATTGACCTATCAAAGCATTGTCAAACAGCCTTTAGAGGTTTGGGAGAAACGAGATCTTGCAAGTATTGAAATTAATGGGTTTACTTGGGAAAAACTTTTATTGGGTCAAGAAGAGGCAGTGGTTAAATCGGAAATAGTACAAATATTTAATGATTTAAAAATACAGAGAGGGCGTGCTGTTTACATTTGTCAAAATCCGGCCTTTGATAGGGGGTTTTTTTCACAAATTGTTGATGTTTATACACAGGAAAAATATCACTGGCCATATCATTGGCTAGATTTTGCTTCTATGTATTGGGCATTGCAGTTTAAGTTTTACACACAAAAGCATGAACATTTTCCTTTAGAAATTAATCTTTCTAAAAATACTATCGCTCAACATTTCGGGTTACCAATAGAAAGTAGCCCTCATAATGCTCTTAATGGTGTTAATCATTTAATTTTATGTTATAAAACCGTTGTGGGATTTGGGTAATTATAAGGATTGTTGGCGAGTTTTTTGAAGAAGTAATAGGCTTGGCGATTGTCGTCGATTGATCCACGAATGATAACAACAACTCCATTCCATAGGAGAAAGATTGAGAGCAAATTTAAGAAGAGCTTTTTCTTCAAGTAGTCCTTCCGCGTGACCTGGATAACACGTTATGCAAATCACCCCCTCCGGCTTTATTAAATCTAAACTATTTTGCAAACTTAGTAAAGTTGTAGAAGTGAGTGTCGTCTTTTTCTTGTCTCCGCCTGGTAAATACCCTAAATTATAAACAATCAGTTTAATTGTATTAGGTAAAACATAATCAGAAAATTTAGAGTGGCATCCTAAAATAAAATTAATTTGCTTAAACTGATCTAAATTTAAATGCTCACGTAACAATGCTTTTGTTTTATCAATCGCATCACTTTGATTGTCGAATGCATACACCTTTCCATTCCCATTTGATAGGAGAAGTTGGCATAATTTAAGTGTATCATTTCCATTACCGCATGTTGCATCAATCACTTGATCATTGGGCTGAAGGATCCTACGCCAATAATCGTGGGCGAGATCTAAATGAGATTGAAATAAAGGAAAGGTGGCTCTCATAAATAAAGTAAGTTTTGAAAGGTTGGGTTAGATAATTTTACCAGATTAAATAAGATTTGGTATTTTTAGAATTTTAGCGATGCCTTCTGCTTCTATTAAAATATCCAGAATTTATTTTTGCGAGAATTGGCTTTTCCATTTTTTTTCTTAAACCTAAAAATATTCTTTTTATCATGAATGATTTTTTGAGGAATAGATATTTTTCTATTTTAAAAAACATTACTTTTTTCAATGGATTTTATTTTTATTTCTAAAAAAGTTACTCAAAAAAGGATTAACATAGGCTTTCATTGGTTTTCCTTTTAAAAAGTAAAATAATTATTAGGGGATCGAATACGTTTTCTTCCTAAGCTTTAAGTTGATTATGAACATTTATCTACTAGATTGAAAAATAATTTATTTATATTTATGCCTAAAAGCGATTTAAATAAAGCTAAACTTATTCAATTTTTTGACAAAGAAGAGATTTTTTATAACATAGTTTGAGATCAAGTAAAAGCAAATTAATACTCACTTCTAGATAGTACTAAATGGGTAAGGCTCTCAATTGTCTATTTTAATCACAAATAAAATATTTTATTAACTAAATGGGATTAATTAGCTTTTTAGAAAATGAAAGTGTTTTCCTTATGTCTTGCACAACTTTCTCTGAGAGTACAATTAAATCTTTCAATGTCGCTTGTCTGACCTGATGGCTTGCTAACTGTTTGATGTTGGCTCTAAGGAATGGTTTCATAATAGAAGACATTAAATTTATTAATGGAATAGAGGGCTTTTTTTTAATGATTCAGGTCATTTTGCAAAAAGAAGTTCAGCGGTTTTTTTATCTCGAGGACCCGCTTGTCTAGCAAGCACTTGGCGACTTTTTCTATGGAAGACAAGCCATAACCACTGATCATTTTTCTTATTTCCTACAAAACCCCATCACCCATATCCTTTAAGTTTAGACACTTATGAATCATTTTTCTCATGATAAGTGACTTATGCATTTAAATTCTCAGGTCAATCATTGATAATGAAATTAATAAAATCTAGCAGCCATGGCAGCCTTAGAACAAAAATTCTACAAATTTCATGAAGAGACACCCTTTCTAGAAGAGCTTTTCTGACAAGTTCCTTTGTTTATTCGTTAATGATTTTAGTTTCATTGTTTTCGCTCCACTGTTTGTCATACTCTAAACAGCGAAAATTTTGCTTTTCATGTCTTATATAACCATTCTTCTTTACCAAATCTGAGCCGCAGTGCGTACATCTCATTGCTCTTCTCCGCTTGAATTAGAATAATTAATCTATCAAATTAGATCAGTTTATTGAAATAACCTTACATATTTAGCACTACCCAAAATTTTAGAAGTATTATATTACATTCAAATTCTAATTTTTAAAAAATATTTAAATCAAATATATATATATTTGTTGTTGTATTATTTAAAT